>VGHA01000049.1 GCA_016868375.1 Betaproteobacteria bacterium
CGGCCTTGCAAAACGGGGCCAAGCTGTTTGTCAATTACTGCCTGAACTGCCATGGCGCATCGGCCATGCGCTACAACCGGCTGCGCGACATTGGTCTTACCGAAGACCAGATCAAAACCCACCTCATGTTCACCTCCGATAAGGTGGGCGAGCCCATGAAGGTGGCGATTCGTGCCGCAGACGCCAAAGAGTGGTTTGGCGCGCTGCCGCCTGATCTGTCGATCATCGCCCGCGCACGTTCATCGCACGATGGCACGGGTTCCGACTGGCTCTACACCTACCTGCGCGCCTATTACCGTGATGGCACCCGGTCCACCGGTTGGAACAACGCACTGTTTGAAAACGTGGGCATGCCTCATGTGCTGTGGCCGATGCAGGGCTCGCGCGGCGCAACCATCGAAGACGTGCGCGAGTCCCGCGACCCGAAAACAGGCAAGAGCGAAGGTTTCACCAAAACCACAGTCAGCTATGATCCGCAGGGTTTCCGCACTGAAACCACCGAAAAGCTTTCAGGCGGACATCCTCATTCGGGTAAAACAATCCGACTTGGGAAAATCGAGGGCGGCAGTGTGTCCTCGGCTGAGTACGACGCCCAGGTCGGTGATCTGGTCGCTTTCATCACCTACATGTCTGATCCGACCGCGGGAACCCGTGTTCGCTTGGGCGCTTGGGTGCTGATGTTTCTGGCGCTGTTCACTGTGTTCGCCTGGAACCTGAACCGCGTCTATTGGAAAGACGTCAAATAGGCGGCTTTGCCGCCTTCCCCGGCGCGTTGTAAGGTCAGCGCGCTGACCTTGCACCGCATCCTGTTTCGGTCGAGCATTCACGGATACCGCCCGCTATGATGGTCTTGTACTCCGGAACCACCTGCCCGTTCTCCCAGCGCTGCAGACTTGTGCTGTTCGAGAAGGGCATGGATTTCGAAATTCGCGATGTCGATCTCTACAACAAACCTGAAGACATCTCGATCATGAATCCGTACGGCCAGGTGCCCATCCTGGTCGAGCGCGATCTGATCCTGTATGAATCCAACATCATCAACGAGTACATTGATGAGCGTTTCCCGCACCCGCAGCTGATGCCGGCTGATCCGGTCATGCGGGCACGGGCACGCCTGTTCCTGTTTAACTTCGAGCGCGAGCTGTTCATTCATGTGCAGACGCTCGAGCGACGCGATCCCTCGAAGGACGCGCAGAAGCTCCAGGACAAGGCGCGTCAGCAGATTCGTGATCGGCTCACGCAGCTCACGCCGATTTTCATCAAGAACAAGCACATGTTGGGCGAAGAGTTTTCAATGCTCGACGTGGCCATTGCGCCGCTGCTCTGGCGCCTTGATCATTACGGCATCGAAATGCCCAAAACCGCCGCGCCGCTCTTGCGCTACGCGGAACGGATTTTTTCCCGGCCTGCCTACATCGAAGCGCTGACACCTTCGGAAAAGGTGATGCGCCGCTGATCGCCAACGGCGATCCAGGTTCGCGAGCACCCTATGGCTGAGATATCGACCAAGCCTTACCTGATTCGCGCCATCCATCAGTGGTGCGAAGATAGTGGCTATCGTCCTTACCTCGCGGTCATGGTCGATGAACGTACCCTCGTTCCGCGCGAGTTCGTACGAAACGGTGAAATCGTCCTCAACGTGTCGGCCGTCGCCACGCACCGCCTTCAGATCAGCAATGATCTGATCGAGTTCGAGGCGCGCTTCTCGGGTGCGGTACGTCAGGTTTCCATTCCGATTGAAAACGTTTCGGCTATTTACGCGCAGGAAACCGGGCACGGCATGGCCTTCGATGTGCCCAAGCCGCTCGCGTTGCCACCTGAACGCGCCCAGGCGCCTCAGCCGACGAAGGCGGGGGGCAGCCCAGACGTTTCGCCCAAGGCTTCCCCTCGGCCCAAGCTGGTACCAAAGCCTGCAGCCCAGGCGCCGGCCCCTGCCACAGAGCCGCAGGCGCAAACCGCTGCAAGGGCAGATGCTGCTCCGGCAGCGGCGCCCGCGATTTCGCTTGCTCCGGTGGCCGCAGAGCCGAGTGCTCCCGTACCCGGCCCGGCGGCCGCGACGGGCGCGCCTATGCTTCAGGCGGTGGAAACCAATTCGCCAGCCGGGTCGCGCCGCCCCAGAGCCGCCGCGACCAAGCCTCGGCGGCGCGGTAAGCTTTCCGCGGTGTCCGATGATCGATCATCGGAAGGCGGATCGGCAGCGGCGCCTGCATCGGCAACGACCGGGCCTCGGTCAGCAGCACCCGAAACCGCACCGCCTGATGAACCGCCTCCTCCGCCCCCAAGCCGTCCGCGGCTGCAGCGCGTCAAGTAGCGGTTTGGGCGGCGGCGTATCATCCAGCCCGATTCAGTATTCGCCGGCTTAGCTCAGTTGGTAGAGCAACCGCCTTGTAAGCGGTAGGTCACCTGTTCGAGTCAGGTAGCCGGCACCACCTTCTCACTGTTGAATCAAACGGGTGCAATGCCCCACTGCGCCAGCGTGTCGGGCGTCAAGCCCAGCGACCGGAAATAGTCAACCGGCATGACGTCGTAGCTGTTCTCTGGCGCGGCTTGCGCTGACCCCGGGGTCCAGCTGCCGTCGACGTCGCCGGTCAGTACGCCGACAAAATTTATTGGTGCTGAATCCCCCGCGCGTGCAAGCGCCTTCGAGTCTTCCTCAGGCACTGAGTTGCGCGAGTAGCGCGAACCTGATTCAGCTCTCGCAACCGCTGCTGACTCGCCGACGAAGCGCCAGGCTGGCATAACCGCGTCAGTCGCACCTGCGGCGACTTTAAGTATTGCCTCGGCATCGTCTCGTGTGATGGCCCCGTCGCGGTTCATGTCACCTGCTAGCCACTGGAAAGGTGATACGGGAAGCGGAGCCGACGGGGAATCGATAACTGTTGCGTTCACCGATCGACCAACTGCTAGCTTCAGTGCAGCGAGTACGTCAGCCGCGCTTACCGCTCGGGCGGCCTCCTCCGCGGCTGTCTCACGCGTTGCGGCAAGCTGAATCACGCCGTCGAGATTGAGCGAGTCAAGAGCGAATCGCCCATCGATCGCGCTTGAAGTCTGCGGTCCCTGAGACATGCCGGTCTCTGAAGAGCCCTCCGCCCGCGCCTCGATTTGCACCCCATCCAGGAGCACGCGTTGCTTCCAGTGGTAGACGCTGCCAGTGAAGACAGCCGGGCGCACGGCAGCTGTCGGCTGACTAGAGACTTCGTGCTGCCAATTCGCAGCATCGGTGTAAGACGCTCGCACTGAGATCACCTTGTCCGCGTATGCCTGTTTAACGGCGAGCGTATTGGATGTTGCCCCGGCTATGGCGTCTGCCCCAGCAAACCACTGCCACGTGACCTGGGAGACCGCAGGCGACGATACGCCGTTATCTAAGTCGGCGAGCGTATGCGAGGCGGTTAACGTGGCGCCCGCAACCGGGCGACCGTCGACACGAACCGCCCCTGATGGCATGTCATTGATGTCGGCGATGGCGGGGGTGGGCCTGCTTAGTACGTACCCAGCATTCGACCCATCCTGGTAGATCGCAGATACCGAGATCGCTTTTCCCACAAAAGCCTGGCTCAAGAATAGCGAATCGGAGCTCGCACCGACTAGGTGTACACCGTTGACTCGCCATTGATATTCGATTATCGAGACTGCGCCATCGCTGTCCTCTAACGTGTGGCTGGCTACCAGTGTTTGCCCCTGCTCTGCCCTTCCGGTGATCAGAACATCGCCTGATGCTGGACGACGGTCACTAAACGCGAATTGAATGACAACCGGTGAAAGCGGCGCATCGGTTAGCGTGACGCTGCTCGATATCCGCACATTGCCAAGATTCACCTGTTCAATTGCTGAAAGAACGGGATCGCCGTCTAACAACCTCCCGAAAACCGCATAACCGTCATTGACGCCGCTAGCATCAAGACCTGCGCTGTTGTCTCGCAAGTTGAAAAAAAACTCGCTCGTCGCGGTGTTCGGGTCCTTCGACCGCATCATCGCGATAGTGCCGGTTGTGTTGGAAAGCCCGGTGACGTTGGTGCGTTCGAGTGGGATCGCCGCGCTGGGTTTTCTTACCGCGTAGTACAACTGACCGGTCGTCGGATTCTGCTCGATCGCGACGCTTCCAACCAGGACCATCGATCCCGGAGCGACCTTGTGGACGATGCTGCGGTCGTAGAAGCCGCTGTCCACATACTTTAGGAAATTTTCGGCTGTTACTGGCGCCTTCTGGCTCTCCAGCTCGATCAGGATATCCCCATAGTTCGTGCGTATAGATACTCGGGGCAGCATCGATAACGCGCTGGTCGGAGGTGCTTCCGCAGGGGGGCTAGTCACGGTTTCCGCCGTGCCTGCCAGGTCGGTATACCGGAGCTCTGCAACAATACGCTTGCCCGTATAAGCGCTAGAAACCTGAAATGTTGCGGCAGTGGCACCCGGTACCGGAATCCCATCGACCAGCCACTGCCAGCCTGGCGACCCCGGGGCCCCTGTCCCCGGGATTCCATCGATATCCCTGACGTCATGCAATGCGGTCAGTGTTGAGCCAGTCTGTAACGAGCCTGTGATCCAGACCCGGCCGGAGGGCTGATCGTTAGTATTTGCGACACTGATCGGAGCGCTGACAACCACACCGGTGATGCCCGCGCCGTCAGTGTACTGAGCATGAGCGCGGACAGCTTTGCCCACATGGCTCTGGTTCAATGTGAGAACGGAATTGGTCGCACCGTAGATGAACTTGGGCCCCGAGCCATCATCGAGCGTCCAGTAATAGCGGATTGCCCCTGCACCTGAAGTAGGGATCCCATCAATATCCGAAAGTAGCGCTTGGGCGCCCAGCGTTTGGCCTTGGCGCGCCGTACCTGTCACCATCACGTGACCGCTTGGGAGCGCGTTACTTGCGGGAGGTTCAGGGCGTACGTCAATCAATGAGACGGCGACCGTTGGTGGGGATGCACTGGTACCTGTATTGACGACGGGAACAGCCCTTAACTGAGCTAGCACGTCAGCACCGCCAACCACGCGCCCAAAAACCGCATAGCCGTTACCGTCGTTTGCGTTAGCTGCATCAAGGAACAGGTTGTCGACAAAGTTGATGAAGAACTCACTTGTCGCACTGTTGGGCACTTCGGTGCGCGCCATAGCGAGTGTGCCCAATAGATTACTGAGCCCGGTCAAGTTAGTGGGCTCGAGCGGAATCGCTGAAAACCGGGGCAGTCGCTGCTCGTAAGTACCGTTACTCAGCCGATCATAACCACCACCCTGGGCCATGAACGTAGCGATGATCCGATGAAATTCGGTGTTGTCGTAATAGTTCGTCTCTGCGTAGCGAAGGAAGTTCCTCACAGTGATCGGCGCTCGATCGGCCTCGAGCTCTACGATAAGGTCGCCGTACGTCGTTTGCAGACGCATTCGGGGCAGGGGCGTGTAGGCGGAAGGCTCGGCTGTGGCTACGGCGACTGTCACGCTTGCTGCACTGGTAACCGTCTCCTCGGTACCCCCGAGATCGATATATCGGGCAGTTACCGTGATACGGCTGCCTACGTCTAGCACGGTTAGCCGATAGGTAGATCCATTGGCGCCGGGGATCGCGTAACCATCAGAGCGCCACTGATAGCTGACCTGTCCAGGCGTACCCGCAACCGGAATGCCATCGGGGTCGGAGACTTGATTGCTAGCACTGAGGAACTCGCCCGCTCGTAGCGTGCCCATGATGCCTAGTGCGCCAGAAGGGCGAGTATTGACGCGAGTCAGTTCCAGTTCCAACCCATAGTCCGCAGCTGATGCGTCTGACCCGCCAACTTGGAGCAGGTAGGCGCCAGGTAGGGGCGCCTGATTCAGTAGCGGTGTGCCGAGCCGATGTTGCGCGGCCACACCACTTGACAGCGTCAGGGGTCCGTCTGCCGTTATGGATCGAATTGACCAGGGGACCGTCGCTGTCGAGCTATCTGCGCGAAGGTCTACGAACTGCAGCCGCGTCAAACGATGACCCGCTGGTACTGTGATCTGTAATCCATCGGTATCGCCCGCGGAGAGCGACCCGGTCCACAGCGCCTTAGTTGATCCTGACGGCACCTCCGCAGCACCTGCGTCCGCAGCGCTAAAGTCAGCTACCTCGGAGATCAGCAGGCCTTGCGACTCGACTGAGCTGACCGCCAGCGAGGCATCCGAAAAATGAAGCAGCTCAACTGAACGCATTTGATCGAGCTCTTGTCGTGACGCGCTCACTGCCGCAATGTTGAATTGGTCTGGCGCTGCATATAGGCGCCAGCCCTGGACTGGGCCGGCGAGGCGGACAGTGTCGACCCCGGAGCCGCCATCGAGGAAATCTGATCCTGTGCCACCGTCCAACACGTCATCACCTTCTGATCCAGCCAACAGATCCCGTCCGTCACCGCCCTCAAGCGTGTCATTGCCGGCCGCACCCTCGATCGTATCCAGACCCATTCCGCCCCGAATCTGGTTTGGCAGCGCATTACCAGCCAGACGGTCATTGAACGCCGAGCCAAGCAGCGCCTCGATTTCAGTACCGAAGTTTATGGTGACTTGCGCCGCTTCTGTGATCGTTGACGCTCGGTCGGAGCCAATAAATCCCCAGTAGCCGGGCTCAAGACTGACATCGGCGCTCAGCGGCACAGAGGAGAGATCGATCAGATCCGATCCGCCGCCGTCCCAGATAAAACTCGGTGCAGTGAGCGAGACCGTGTATCGATCGGCGCCCGAGCGTACTGCGGGATTGGGTCCGTACAGATACTGAAGCGCGGCGATATCGAGCGGACCGAGACGAAGCTGGTAATCGGCCGTGGTTGCCGTGTAGCTCATCATGGTCCAACTGGAGCGATCTTCCGAAGCGCTCAGGTAGGGCGCCTCGGCAACCTCTCCAGACGCGTCTGGGGCGCTGAACGGATGTTTAAGGCCTAGCGCGTGGCCGATCTCGTGGACGAGCACGTAGGCCCCGCGACTACCGTCCGTAAGCGAAGCTGTGCTGCTGGACGCACCATTGAGAAACACGTCGCTTCCGAGCCACTCTCCCAGCGGCTGCACGGCATAGCCTGCGGAGCCGGTCTGATTATTGATCGCAAACGACAGGAGGTCGTCCGCGGCGGGGCTGGCAACCCGAACGAAGCGTAATCTGCTTGATGAGGCGATCAGAGAAAGAGCCGATTCGGCGCTTGCGATCTGGCTGGCCGAAAATCCCTGAAACCCTTCAGTGTAGCGCGCGTCTAGGTAATCAGGTGACTGCTGAGGGAACGCGTAGAGATAGGTTTTTTCGTCACCGAGCATGAGCCGGAAGCGATGCCCTGCGCCTCCATCGGAAACCAATGCCGAGATCCAGTAAGGCAGCGCTGAGGCGTTCAGCGCCCGGGTGACGTTCTCGATACCGCTGGGCAGCTTGGTAGCCGGGGAAAGCACAGTTGCGCTGTCCGTTCCGCCCAAATCTTGAATGGGCGTGTCGGCGCGGGTGATGGTGTACTGATCGTCGCCTGCGCCTGATGTGATTGCGACACGCGACATCGGGCCTGTCATGAAGCGGTTGTTGCCACCGAGATCCAGGATGTCGAAGTCGCCCGACAACGCCGATACATCGATCACCGTATCGCCATCACCTCCCAGGATAATGCTTGACGACGTATCCTCAAAAAGATCGAAGGTTTCGAAAGCCGTGGTGACTCGTGGCGCAGGTAACGCAGTGGCCTTGAGCAGCAGATACTGGTTGCTGGCGATGCGTTCGCTCAAATTGAACACCAGCGACCGATCGCTGACCTCAGGCGCGCCGGCGAGGGAGATGGGTTCAAGTATTGACCCGTGGCCGCGCTGGATTGAAAGATTGCCGTTCCAGCTGATCGATTGGATCGGCGTGTCGAAAATCACCTCGAGGCGGGTGTCGCTCAGTGTGTAACTCACCAGCGAGGCAGGCTTGTTGCGGCCACTGTCAGCCTGCACTATCAGCGCGTAGCTACCAGTGGCCGGAGTGCCCGTGCTGGTAGCGGGGGATGCGCTTACCTCGAGAAACCAGCGCCCGTCGGTCTGCGGCGTAAACTGAATCAGCGCATCGGTTCCGACGTAACTGTCATCATCAGCTGCCACCGGCCGACCGTTTGAGTCGAGCAACCGGAGGCGAGCATCACCGAGTGCGGTAATACCAAGCGGCGCCAACAGGGTATCAGCGATGAATCGATAACTGACACCCGGCTCGAGTGTGACCGCAAACCAGTCCGCATCACCTAAAGTTTCAATGCGGCCAAGGATACGGTCTCGCACCGGCGCGACACCGGCGGTCAGAACGCTCGCCGCGTAGTCATCGGACGCCTGTGCGCTTGATGCGCGACTCAGTAGCGCAGAGAAGGATGAGGGGAATTCGATGAACGCAGACATCGTCGATGGGCTGCCGTCTCGACGAGTCCGCCAGCTGCAATCGCTACAAACCTACTGATTCAGGACCGTGATACTAACCCGGCGATTACGGGGATCAGCCGGATTGGATGGGATGAAGGGAACCGTATCGGCCACCCCCTCGAGGCGCTCGAACCGCCGGGTGGGTACGCCGTTCGCCTCCATCAGGCGACGCGTCGCGTCGGCCCGCTCGGTGGAAAGAGTCCAGTTGTTACGACCCGTTCCAGGTGCAAATCCAATGCTGTCGGTATGGCCGCGAACAGCTAGCTTGTTGGGCACATCGCGCAGCGACTTAGCCACCTCGGCAAGCAGGGCCGCCGCCCTGGGTTCGACGTCAGAGGTGCCCAGCCGGAACATGGAGAAATCAGCCTTGTCGATGATCTCGATGCGCAGGCCCTCTTTTTCCCGCGACACCTGAACCTGATCCTGCAACTGCTTCAACTGAGGGTTCTCAGAGAGCTTTTCTTTGAGCTCTTCCTGGAGCTTTTCAAAGTTGGCGTCGTCTTCGATGCGTTTGGGCCCCCGCGAGGGGTCATTCGAGGGGGCGTCTTTTTGTGGCCCCTCTGCATTTTGTTCTTGCTGAGATTCGCCCTGGTCGGTGCTGGGCCCGCCCTGGGCCCGCGGCGTGAGGCGCTCCAGCATCGCAGTTTGCTTGGCAGTGAAGGGAAAGCCGTCTGGGTCAATGATGGAGCGGCCACCCAACAGGCCGTCTGACCCGGCAAGCTCGCCAAACTTGATCTGGCTGTGCGAGGCGGGCCTGAAATACTCGGCGATGCTCTTTCGCTGGTCGCTGTTGGTGGCGCCTAGCAGCCACATCAGCAGGAAGAACGCCATCATGGCCGTCATCATGTCGGCCAGCGCGATCTTCCAGGCACCGCCGTGTGCACCGCCATGACCCTCTTCGACGATGATCTTGCGGATGATCGGCCGCTCGGCGGCCGGCGGTGCGGCGCCCTCTGCGGGCGATGCGCCATTGGCCGCGGCGGCGTCGGCCGGGGCGTTGGCTTCGGCCATCAGCGCGCTCCGCTGTCAGCGTTACCGATCATCAGCCGCCCCGCAGGCTGTCGAATACTTCAGAGAACGACGGCTGATTATGGTGGCTGATGCAGGCCCGCGCGGCTTCAATGACAACCGGCTGAGGATGCCCTTTCAGGTTGGCTACCAGCATCTGGTGGATCACGTTGTAAACCTGCGATTCTTCGTCGAGGATTTGACCCAGCCGGCCAGCGAAGGGCTCGAACAGGCCGTAAGACATGAACACGCCCAGCATGGTTCCAACCAGCGCGGCGCCGATTAGCGCGCCCAGCACGGCGGGCGGTTGGTCGATCGCACCCATGGTTTTAATAACGCCCAACACGCAGGCAACGATACCCAGCGCCGGCATGGATCCCGACATCGTTGAGAGCGCTGCCGGCGCGCGCATCGCCTCATGATGGTGCAGCTTGATGGCGGTTTTCATGATGTCATCGACTGCGTCTGGATCGAGATTGCCCTGCGAAATAATAGCCAGCCGCAACGGATCGCAAATCATCTGGACGATCGAGTGATCTTTAGCAAGCTTCGGGAACTCGCCAAAAATCGGACTTGAGTCCGGATTTTCGACATGCGCCTCAAGTGCGACCACCCCCTCCTTCTTCATCACTGCCAGAAGCTTACCCACCAGCACGATGAGGTTCAGGTAGTCCTCCTGCTTCCATTTGGGCCCGGATATGCATTTAGCGATACCGCCCATCGCCGATTTGAAAATGTCAAAGCTGTTGCCAATCAACGAGGCGCCAATGGCCGCACCCGCGATGATGAAGATTTCGAACGGCGCTGCCTTGATGATCGGCGCCATCTTGCCGCCGGCCATCACATAGCCCCCGAGCACCGCGCCGAACACAACTACAAGACCGACGAAGAAGAACATGGCGAGCCCTCAAGACTTAAACAGGCACCACACCCCGATGCACCAGCCTATGGCCAGCTGCAAACCCAAATCAATCAGGTTGCCGAGTATGGCGACGGGTACCCCAAGGTAGGCGATGCACAGGACCAATCCCGCGAGGGTAAGCCTCGGTTTCGGGATATCGTGGCCCAGAACCACGTGCCGCCCTGTTTTTTCCGTCCTGGCCAAACTCAGCTGTGGTAAGGGGGGTAATCGGCATGAGGCCCGGGTTCTTGACCGCACGGCGGACCCGACATGGAAACTTGCTTAGTATATCGGCATGAAGCTGATCTGGGATCCTGACTCCCACAAAGTTTGGGATGTGTTCCACCGCGACCACCGCGGCGCACTCCAACAGAGCTGGGGCTATGGCGAGGCGCTCGCCCGTCTGGGCGTGCGGGTACATCGCGCCGTGGCCGAGGTCGATGGTCAGGCGGTTGGAATCGCACAGTTCATTTGTCGACGGATTCCGGGGTATCTGTCCCTGTCCTCCTGCACCCGGGGGCCGGTCTGGAGCCCCGATCTTGATGCGGCGTCACGCCGCGCCCTGTACCGACAACTCAAAGCCGAGCTGCCTGCACCGCGCTTGCGGGTCACGCTGTTTTCGCCAGACCGACCCGCAGCGGAACTCGCGCCCGCTGAAGTGGCAGGGCTCAGACGCGTCATGACCGGCTACTCCACGGTGATGATCGATCTGACCCAGCCCCTGGAGGCCGTGCGCGCGGCGTTCGACAGCAAATGGCGCAACCGGCTGGTGAAGGCGGAAACCGAGAAAGCGCTGCAGGTGCACGTCAACTCGAACGTTACCAAGTGCCGGGAGCTGCTCGACCGCGAGGGGCGTCAGCGCGAATCCCGTAATTTTCACGGCCTGCCCACCGATTTCGTCACGCACTGGATCGATGCTGCACCATCGCCCGCCGCTGCATTTGTCATTGCGCGCGCCGACTTTCAAGGCAATACGGTGGCGGCGATGTTGTTTTTGCTCCACGGAAGCGTGGCCACCTACCACATCGGTTGGGCAGATGATGTTGGCCGAGACATGAATGCGCATAACCTGCTGCTCTGGCGCGCGTCGCACCTGCTGAAGGAGCGAGGCATCGCCTTGCTCGACCTGGGAGGCGTCAACACCCATTCCCTACCCGGCATTTCGCGCTTCAAGCTCGGTACAGGCGGTGCGGTACGGTCGCTTGCCGGCACCTACTGCTAAAGGGATTCGTCGGTGGTTAAAGTAAGAGAAGCGAGATGAGAGGCTGCGTCTGGGTAGCGGGCCTGGCCAGCATCGTGGCGCTGTGGGTCTGTCCTGCTGCGACCGCACAGCCAGGCGAGCCCCCCTGGGAAAAAATCGGTGAAACGCCGGTGCTGACGCTCTACATGGATCGCTCGACCGTACAACGCGACGGAACCATCCGACGGGTCATTGAAATGCAAGACCTGAAGGTGCCCGACCCGGATGGCGTGTTGTCTAGGCGCTACACCAACGAATACGACTGCGACAACCAGATGCACCGGATTGGCCGGATGACGAGCTGGTCCGGCGCGCGGCTCACCGGCCGCAAGGTGTTCGATCTGAACGAATGGGGCTACTGGCGCAAGGTTCCGCCAAACGGACTGTTCACCGTTGGCTTCAAGCTGCTCTGCCCGCCCCGGGCGGGGGAATCGCTGAGTCCTTGAATGAGGGCGCCTTGACCCGCATCAGGAACCGTTCAAGCTGGTCTTTGCTGATGCCGATTGGCGTTCGCAGCTGATAAAACCGAACCTTCTCAGTACACGGCGGGATCGGAAGCGTGCCTTCGTAAGCCTGATAGCCGAGATTTTCCGGCAGCAGCTGCGTGGGATCGATTGAGACGTTTGAGATGGTGGCCTCGGGCGCGCCCTTGTTGGGCAGGTTGTTCCAGATCTGCCAGATGGTGCGGTGCTGAAAGGCAGACTCCCGAATCGGAACCGACACCACCACGGTTTGGCCCGATGCAATTTGATGCACCAGATGAGCAACCAGTGCAACCGGCTTGCCGTCAATCTGCCCCCCCTCGGGCCGATGAAACTGAATGCGAATCAGGTCGAAAATTTCTGGACCGATTTTCAGCGTGCTTCCGGCGGCAGCGGTGACGATGACCGATTGACCATCATTGGTGACACGCAGCACGCCGGGCCGATAGCGCGTTTCCAGCGGCAGACGGGCGGCCTGCGCCTGATCAAGCTGCCGGTTGGGGCCGGGTGCCGGGCAGGCTTGGGCAACCCCTCCCTGCTTAGGCGCTTCGGCTGACTTCTGCTGTGACGCGAGCAGCGCATTCTGTGCGGCGAGCTCGCGAAGCTTCTCCTCCAGGGCCTCGATCTCGCCCTTCTGCGTTTTGATTTGCGAGCGCAGTTCTTTGGCCTGAGCCCCAGAGCGCTCGAGCCGTTCGCGCAGCTCGGACGCCTGGCGCGCTTTCACGAAGGAAAGCGTGGCCAGTACCGCGACGATGATCACGGTCAACAGAATTAGCGCCAGGCGAAGAATGGCTTTCATGGTCGATGTCCTGGAGTCTGGGGGCGGCCAGCTTTGGCGGCCGACCGCAGCGAAGCAAACGGATGAATTACAGCTTTCGGTTGAAAACGCGCAAGCGCTGCCGGCGAACCGCTGCTAGTATCATCGGCACCGGACTGCGTGGCTTGAGTGCCATTATGAATAAATTACTAGGTGGAATCGTCATCGGAGCGCTGCTGACAGCCAGCATCTACGGATTGGTGCATGTCATGCTCGACGAAAGCAGTGCGCCCGATATTCCCCAGGACATCCTCGCCCAGCGTCGCACGGGCATGATGGACCTCATCTGCGAGTTGCAGCTCGATCTTGACGGGCAGCTTGCGCTTGGCATCAATGCCAACGAGCCGGCGCGCATGTCGCTCGCGCAAATCGATTTCGATCGCAAGTCAGGTTGGTACCAGGGCAGGCTGGCAATCTCCGAGGGGCGGGCGGGCAATCTCACGGTGGTGGGGCCGCGTCTGATCGTCAGCCGGCCAGCCATGTTTCAGCGCTTCGGTGTCACCATCAGCAAGGAAGATTTCGTCATCGATCGCAGCAACGGCTCGTTTACCCAAAGCATCAGCACACAAGATGGCCGCACCATCACGCTGATACGCGGCACCTGCGCGCAGGTCATCAAACCGCCGTTCTAAGCCCAACCGGCGCTGCCGCTGATGCTGCGGCGCAACACGGTGATCCGCTGTGCGCGTATACTCCGCGGTTGCAAACACCCAGTCCGTTTGCCCTCCCTCTCCTCCCCGACGATCCCCTCCGTCTTCCCGACTGGTGCCGCAGCCTCGATGGCTGGTCGGCAGGTCGACGCAGTGCATCGCCTTGACGGAACTCCATGAGCTTTTCTTCTCTCGGTCTCGCCGAGCCGCTGGTTCGCGCGGTATCGGAACTGGGTTATTCCCAGGCCACACCCATCCAACAACAGGCTATTCCCGCAGTGCTGGCAGGCGGTGACCTGCTCGCTGCTGCCCAAACCGGTACCGGCAAAACCGCCAGCTTCGTGTTGCCGATTCTTCATCGGCTGTCGCAGGCGCAACCGGCACCGGGTGCGGCACCCGCTGCTGCGCTTAACGATTCGGGCGATCGTCGTGATTCTCGCGGCGGACCGCGTGGGGGCCGAGCCCCCCGTGTGCCCACCATCCGAGCCTTGATTCTGACGCCTACCCGCGAGCTGGCGGCCCAGGTCGAGGAAAGCGTACGCGAATACGGTCGCCACCTGCCGCTTCGCTCAATGGCGATGTTCGGCGGGGTCAATATCAACCCGCAGATTGAGCGGCTGCGTGGCCGTGTTGACGTGCTGGTCGCAACGCCCGGGCGATTGCTCGACCACGTTTCTCAGCGAACCATCGACCTGTCAGCCGTCGAAATCCTGGTGCTCGATGAAGCCGACCGGATGCTCGACATGGGGTTCATTTACGACATCCGGCGCGTACTGTCGCTGCTCCCCAAAAAGCGGCAGAACCTGCTGTTTTCCGCGACGTTTTCCGATGAGATCCGTTCGCTTGCCAACGGGCTGCTTGATCGGCCGTCCAGTATTGAAGTTGCGCGCCGGAATGCGCCGGCCGAGGCGGTTGAGCAGAGTGTGCTGCTGGTCAATCGTGACGCCAAGCGCGAGCTGCTCGCCCATCTGATTCGCGAGCGTGCCTGGTTTCAGGTACTGGTGTTTACGCGCACCAAGCATGGCGCCAATCGCCTGGCCGAATATCTGGAGAAGGCCAACATCAGTGCCGAAGCGATTCATGGCAACAAGAGCCAGAATGCTCGAACCCGTGCGCTTGCCGGGTTCAAGGACGGTTCGCTCCAGGTGCTGGTTGCCACCGATATCGCCGCGCGCGGTATCGACATCGACGAACTGCCGCATGTGGTCAACTTCGAGCTGCCCAACGTGGCCGAAGACTATGTGCACCGGATCGGCCGCACCGGTCGCGCCGGGGCGGCGGGCCAGGCCCTGTCGCTTGTGTGCGTGGACGAGTTTGACTTCCTGCGTGGCATTGAAAAGCTGATCGGACGAACGCTGCCCCGGGAAACGGTCGCAGGCTTCGAACCCGATCTGAGCGTGCGGCCCGAACCGATTCAGCTGGGCGGCGGACGAACCATGCGCCCCGAGCGGGGGGGTGGCGCCCCCCATGGAAAACCGCGAGCCCGGCCCGCGGCCAATAACGGCGGGCCGCGTGGCGCGTCGCCAAAGCCTTCGTCGTATTCGAATGCGCCGTCTCGCTCAGGCGGGCCCTCGCACGGATCGGCACCTGCTCGAGGTGGCGTTGCGCCCTCGCGGTCGGCTGCCCCGTCGCGCTCAGCAGCGCCCCGCTCCGCACCGGCGGCTCCGTCGGGGCAGGGGTTCGGGAACACGCGTGCGCCTGGACGCGGATTGCGGGGGCGCTAGCATTCGGGATCACACCGATCAGGGAGACTGCCTTGAGTGACCAGACGCTGTCGGGCCTGCGCAAAGATTACGAGCGCGGTGAGTTTGACGAAACCATGGCTGCGCAGGCGCCGCTGGATCAGTTTCGCCAGTGGCTGGACGAAGCCATCGCAGCCAAGGTTCCAGAACCCAATGCGATGACGCTCGCAACGGTCGGTGCGAACGGTAGGCCTTCAACGCGGGTCGTACTCATCAAGGGGTTCGATTCGCGGGGCCTCGTCTGGTATACGAATTATCAAAGCCGCAAGGGGCGTGAGTTGGCCGGCAACCCCCATGCGGCGCTCCAGTTTCACTGGGTCGAACAGGAGCGGGTGGTTCGAATCGAGGGGCGGGTCGAGTTCAGCGATCCGGTTGAGGCCGACGCCTACTACGCGTCGCGCCCGCTCGCCTCACGCATCGGTGCCTGGGCATCCGAGCAGAGCGAAGTGCTGCCCTCTCGGGCGGATCTGGTCAAGCGCACTGCCGAAATGGGTTTGCGCCACGGCCTGAACCCGCCGCGGCCGCCGCACTGGGGCGGCTATCGGCTGGTTCCCGATTATTGGGAGTTCTGGCAGGGGCGCCGATCACGACTGCACGACCGAATCTGCTATCGCATGCAACCCGACGGCAGCTGGACAAGGCAGCGGCTGTCACCCTGACGGGAACAGGCGGTGCGCGTACCGGTTATTTGACCAGCAGCGTTGGAACTGACGACAGTTCAATCACGCGCGACGCGACGGACCCCACCAGCAGATCGGCGAGCGAACTGCGGCCCTTCGAGCCCAGAACAATCATGTCGAAGCGGCCACGTGCGGCCGCATCGGCGATTTCGGCGGCGACATGACCGCGCCGAATGATCATGTCGTGCGCCACCTTGGCTTTATCGAGTGCGCGACGCGCGGCGGCGAGATCTTTTTCGGATTCGTCGCGCAGATAGTCGTCGATCGCGTCTTTGCCCACAAAGCGACTGGCGTGGCGTAGCGCCACGTCTTCATGAACGCTGATGAGCGTGATGCGGCTTGGGTCGCTCATAGCGCCCACCAGGCGAATCGCATAGCGCACCGCACGGAGCGAGTTCTTGGAGCCATCGCAGGCGACCAGCAGTTTCATTCAGATTCTCCCTTGGATTGATCGCGAATTCCTGTCCAGCGTGGCGCGTACCGCTGCGACACGCCGATCAGATCGAGCATGCGTGCGCAGGTATGGTCAACCAGCTGTTCGATGCTGGCTGGGCGCAGGTAAAACGCCGGCACCGGCGGAAAGATGACGCCTCCCATTTCCGTGACAGCCGCCATATTTCGCAGATGCGCGAGGTTAAGCGGAGTTTCGCGTACCGCAAGCACAAGCCTGCGACGCTCTTTGAGCATCACATCGGCGGCGCGCGTGATCAGATTGTCCCCATAGCCGTGGGCGATCGCCGCAAGCGTCTTCATGGAGCAGGGGGCGATCACCATGGCCTCGATGGGATACGAGCCCGATGCGATGCAGGCGCCCACCTCTCGAACGCCGTGCACCACATCGGCCAGCGCCTCGACCGCCTGGCGGCCTCGCCCGGTCTCCTGCTCAATAGTGAGCCAGCCGGCGGGTGATACCGCCAGATGCGTTTGAATGTCGCCCACTTCGCGAAGCATCTCGAGCAACCGGATTCCATAGATGGCGCCGGAGGCACCGGTCATGCCAACTGTGATCTGACGTGGATTCATCAGGCCATTGTAGCGGCAGGTACCTGGCACAGCATGCAGGATCGCCCGGGCGTCTGGGGTGGCGCCCCAGCCGCCTCTGGTAGAAGTTCGACCTTGATCAACCCTTTGGTTTTCGGGGAAGACCAAACCGATGCAGCGATAATCCGCGCCGTCCACCACACGCACACAGGAGGAAAGCGCCATGAATCGCCGAACACTGATTGCTGCTCTCGCGGCCTCGCTACCCGCGCTGGCGACCAGTCCTCGTGCGCTCGCCGATACGCTCTCAGCGCGTCCGGTTCGAATCGTTGTCCCCTTTGGTGCGGGTGGCATTGCCGATCTCACGGTGCGAGCGGTCGCGCAGGCGATGGGCGAGCAGTTGAAGACTCAGATCGTCATTGAGAACAAACCCGGCGCGGGCGGCATCGCAGCGGGCGAAACCGTTGCCCGAGCAGCGCCCGATGGCCACACGCTGCTATTGATGTCCAACGGGAATGCGGTAAGCGTCAACCTGTTCAAGTCGCTGCCGTTTGACACGGTGCGCGACTTCGCGCCGATCTGCGGGCTTGGCAGTTTCGGTCTGGGCATTGTGGTGCCGGCCAACTCGCCGCACCGCACACTCGCGGAACTGCTCGCCCATGCGCGGGCCAATCCCGGCAAGCTCAACCTTGGCACGATCAACATCGGCAGCACCCAGAACCTGGCAGGTGAGTTGTTTCGCACGCGCGCCGGCATCAACGCCCAGATCATCCCGTTCAATGGAACGCCGGCGCTGCTCACCGCGCTGCGGGGCGGCCATGTGGATGCGGGCGTCGAGATTCTGGGGCCGCTCAAGTCGCAGCTCAATCCCGGCGGCGTGCGTCTGCTCGCGGTCACCTCAAGACGACGCGCGGCCGAGTTCCCCGATGTGCCCACAGCCGCCGAGGCGGGTGTGGCCGACTATGAAGCGTCGTCATGGAACGCGTTGGCAGCGCCTGCGCGCACGCCACAGCCCATCATCGCGCAGCTGAATCAGGCCGCGCGCGCCGCACTCGATTCACCCGATGTTCGCAAACGGTTTGCCGAACTCGGGGTCGAGTCCATTGGCGGGACGCCGCAGGCGCTCGCCGAGCTCTTGTCGGGCGAAATCCGCCGCTGGGGCGATGTCATCGAGCGCGCGGGTATTCCGAAGCAGTGAGCGGCGAGTTCCCCCGGGGCGCCAGACGCGGGCTCGAAGCACCTTCGCGCCGGGTCGACGTAAAATCGCGCTGCACGCCATTGGGGGGTCAGACCGACCCTCTGTGGGCGCTCCTACGATGCTGGAGCTCTGATGATCATCGATTGCCACGGACACTACACGACCGCACCCAAGGCGCTGGAAGACTGGCGAAACCGTCAGGTTGCGGCGCTCGGTAACCCAGCCGCCATGCCCAAGGTTTCCGAACTCGTCATTGGCGATGACGAGTTGCGTGAATCCATCGAGGCGAATCAGCTGAAGAAAATGCGCGAGCGTGGGTCTGACCTCACGATCTTCTCGCCACGTGCAAGCTTCATGGCGCACCATATCGGCGACTTTGCGGTGAGTTCAACCTGGTCGTCGATCTGCAATGAACTCATCTACCGCGTCACGCAGATGTTTCCCGATCAGTTTGCGGGCGTGGCAATGCTGCCCCAGTCGCCCGGCGTCCGGCCGGAAACCTGTGTCGCCGAAATCGATCGCTGTATCCGCGAATACGGGTTTGTCGGAATCAATCTGAATCCGGATCCGTCGGGTGGCCACTGGAAAGAGCCGCCGCTGTCCGATCGCTGGTGGTATCCGATCTATGAAAAGATGGTCGAGTACGACATCCCGGCCATGGTTCACGTGAGCACCAGCTGCAATGCCTGTTTTCACACCACGGGCGCGCATTATCTGAACGCCGACACCACGGCCTTCATGCAGTGCCTCACGTCGAACCTGTTCAAGGATTTTCCCACGCTCAAGTTTGTGATTCCGCATGGCGGTGGGGCGGTGCCTTATCACTGGGGACGGTTCCGCGGTATTGCGCAGGACATGAAGCTGCCGCCGCTGACCGAACACCTGCTGAAAAATATTTTCTTTGATACCTGCGTCTATCACCAGCCCGGCATCGATCTGCTGCTGAAGGTCATTCCTGATGACAACATCCTGTTTGCATCGGAGATGATCGGCGCGGTGCGCGGCATCGACCCTTATAGCGGCCATGAATATGACGACACCCGGCGCTACATCGATGGCGCGAGCCAGCTCTCACAAGCACAGCGCACCAAGATCTTTGAGACCAACGCCCGCCGCGTCTATCCCAGGCTCGATGCGCAACTGAAGGCGCGCGGTCGCTAGCCTGTCTGCCCTGGCACCCCTTTCACGGAGACCGTATCAATGAGCCAGCCGATGAACAACCTCGGTGTTGTCGTTCGCAACACCCAGCGCCCCACGCTTGATGAAATCGATCGACTGGGCGCCTTTGGCGTCGCAACCATCCATGAAGCCATGGGTCGCGTCGGCCTCATGAAGCCTTACATGCGTCCGATTTACCCGGGCGCACGGGTCTGCGGCGCTGCGGTCACGGTGCTGCTGCAGCCTGGCGACAACTGGATGCTGCATGTGGCGGCGGGTGAACTCAAGGAGGGCGATATCGTGGTCGCCGCCTGCACGACCGACAACGAGGACGGCATGTTCGGCGATCTGCTTGCCACGTCGTTCCGGGCCCTGGGCGCGCGAGGGCTGATCATTGACGCAGGTGTGCGTGATGTTCGTGACCTGACCGAGATGAAGTTCCCGGTGTTTTCGCGCGCAATCAATGCACGCGGCACGGTCAAGGCAACGCTCGGGTCGGTCAACATCCCGGTGGTGTGCGCGGGCGCGCAGGTCAACCCCGGTGACATCATCGTGGCTGACGACGATGGCGTGGTGGTCGTGCCGCGCGCGCTTGCTGCTCAGGCGGCGGAAGCCTCCGCCGCACGGGAGGCCAAGGAGGCCGATAACCGCAAACGGCTTGCCGCTGGCGAGCTTGGCCTTGATATCTACAAGATGCGCGAACCGCTCGCGCGCGCCGGCCTGCGCTACATCGAATGAGTGCGCCTGGCCACGCCGCGCCCGCGGGCGCCGATCCGAGGAACTGGCGCATCGGGTTTGTCGGCTACGGCGAAGTGGGCCGCGTTCTGTCGGAAGATCTGCGCGCCCACGGTATGGCGGTCAGTGCGTTCGATCTCAAACTCGGCACGCCCGCGGAAGGCCCGCTTCGCGAGCATGCAGCGCGGCATGGCGTTGGGCTTGCTGCGGATACCGCTGCGCTGGCGGCGGGGGCTGACTTCATCATCTCAGCGGTGACCGCCAGCCAGGCGGTCGCGGTTGCTCAAGCGTGTGCCAACGCAATCCGGCCAGACGTGTTTTTTCTCGATTTCAATTCGGCTTCGCCCGGCGCCAAACAGCGGGCGGGTGCGCTGATCGATGGGGCGGGCGGCCGCTATGTGGAGGGCGCGGTCATGACCTCGCTGCCGCCCTATCGCATTCGCGTACCCCTTCTTCTGGGCGGCGCGCATGCACAGGCACTGCAGCCGCTTCTTGCCGCGCTCGGATTTGATGCGAAGGCGGTGTCGGATCAATTGGGCGTTGCCTCGGCCACCAAGATGTGTCGCAGCATCATGATCAAAGGGCTCGAGGCCATGGTGATCGAGAGCTTCACCACCGCGCGGGCTTACGGCGTTGAACGTGAAGTGCTCGCCTCGCTCACTGAAACCTTTCCCGGTATCGATTGGGAGAAGCAGGGCGATTACTTTTTCATGCGCGTGATTCAACACGGTCGACGTCGCTCTGAAGAAATGCGCGAGGTGGCGCAAACCGTTCGCGAAGCCGGGCTCGAGCCGTGGTCGGCCTCTGGCACTGCCGAGCGTCAGGCCTGGGTCGCCGACCGCGCCGACGAGGCGCTCTTTGGCGAGCGTTCGAAGGGGGGCCGGTCCTGGCGCGAGCATGCTGATCGGATCCTTGAGCAGATTCGGTCTGATAACGACAAGAGGTGAGCATGGATCCTGACTGGCTGGTGTTTCATCCGAACCCTTCGCGCCCGAGCTTTCGCGTGCCCGCCGGTGCGGTTGATGCGCACTGCCATGTGTTTGGCCCGGCTGCGCAGTTTCCCTACGCACCCGAGCGCAAGTACACACCATGCGATGCGTCGAAAGATCAGCTGTTTGCGTTGCGCGATTTTCTCGGGTTCGAGCGCAACGTGATCGTTCAGGCCACCTGCCATGGCACCGACAACCGGGCGCTGGTCGATGCGCTGGTGCACTCGGGCGGACGCGCGCGCGGCGTCGCCACAGTCAGCCGTGATGTCACCGATGCCGAACTGCACGCGATGCACGAGGCCGGCGTGCGTGGCACGCGATTCAACTTTGTTCGCAGGCTGGTCGACTTTACGCCTCGCGAAGTGCTCACTGAGATCGCGCACCGGATTGCGCCGCTTGGTTGGCATGTGGTCATTTACTTTGAGGCGCAGGATCTGCCTGAGCTCTGGGATTTCTTCACCACACTGCCCACCACCGTGGTGGTCGACCATATGGGTCGACCCGATGTCAGTAAGCCCGTCGACGGGCCTGAATTCGCGCTCTTTCTGCGCATGCTCGCCGAGCATCCGAACATCTGGTCAAAAGTGAGCTGCCCCGAGCGGCTGTCGAAGTCGGGCCCGCCCCGCTACGACGACGTGGTGCCGTTTGCGCGTCGCATCGTGGAAACCTTTCCGGATCGGGTGCTTTGGGGCACCGACTGGCCGCATCCGAACTTGAAATCGCACATGCCTGATGACGGGCTTCTGGTTGATTATGTGCAACGGATTGCGGTGACGCCGGGGCTTCAGCGCAAACTTCTGGTCGACAATCCCATGAGGCTCTACTGGGCCGATTGATCGATCAATTTAGCGGGCTAACCGAGAGAGCCAACCGACATGGCGCTGCATAAACCCTACCTCGATATTCCGGGCACGACGATCTTCGATGCGGATCAGTCGCGCATGGGTTATCACCTGAACCAGTTCTGCATGTCGCTCATGAAAGCGGCCAGTCGCGAGCGCTTCAAAGCCAATGAACGCGCCTATCTCGATGAGTGGCCGATGACTGAAGCGCAGAAGCAGGGTGTGCTCGACCGCAACTACAACCAGCTGATTTCGCTCGGCGGAAACGTGTATTTCCTGGCGAAGATTTTTTCGACCGACGGTTGGAGTTTCGAGCTGGCCGCCTCGCGCATGACCGGCATGAGTCAGGCCGATTACCGCGCGATGATGATTGCCGGTGGCCGATCGCCGGACGGTAATCGCTTCATCGGAGAGAAATAACATGGCCCGTGTGACTGCTGGCGTTTTCACCTCGCATGTTCCCGCCATCGGCGCGGCGATGGATCTGGGGCGCACCCAGGAGCCCTACTGGCAGCCGCTGTTTTCCGGCTATGAATTTTCCCGGCAGTGGGTCGCGGCCAATCGCCCGGATGTGGTGGTTCTGGTATTCAACGACCATGCCACGGCGTTCAGCCTTGAGATGATCCCCACCTTTGCAATCGGCTGCGCCGAGCGGTTCGAGCCGGCCGATGAAGGCTGGGGGCCGCGCAAGGTACCCACGGTTTATGGCCACCCGGAACTTGCCGCGCACATCGCACAGTCGGTAATTCTGGATGAGTTCGATCTCACCATCATCAACAAGATGGATGTCGACCATGGCCTGACGGTGCCGATGTCGCTCATGTTCGGTCAGCCTGAGGCGTGGCCCTGCAAAGTGATTCCGCTGGCGGTCAATGTGGTGCAGTATCCCGCGCCCACCGGGCACCGCTGCTGGCGGCTGGGTCAGGCAATCCGGCGTGCCATCGACAGCTTTGATGCCGATCTGAATGTGCAGGTGTGGGGTACCGGCGGCATGAGCCATCAGCTGCAGGGGCCGCGCGCGGGCCTCATCAACAAAGCGTTCGATAATCGTTTTCTTGATCGACTGCCAAGCGACCCCGCCGGGCTCGCCAGGATTCCGCATATCGACTATGTGCGTGAGGCGGGCTCTGAGGGCATCGAGCTTGTCATGTGGTTGATTGCCCGCGGTGCGCTGGATGATGTGGTTCATCAGGCGCATCGTTTTTATCACGTGCCCGCCTCCAATACCGCGGTGGGCCACATGATTCTTGAAAATCGGAGCCAGTCATGAAGGTCTGCGTTGCAGGGGCCGGCGCATTCGGCGCCAAGCATGTCGAGGGAATTCGCAACATCTCGGGCGTCGAGGTGGTGTCCGTGGTGGGGCGGCTGCCTGACAAAACCCGCGAGTTCGCACAAAAATATGGCATTGCACAGGCCACCACCGAGCTTGACGAGGTGCTGGCGCGGCCAGACATCGATGCCGTCATTCTCTGCACGCCTACTCAGATGCATGCCGCACAGACCATTGCCTGCCTGCGCGCTGGTAAGCATGTGCAGGTGGAAATCCCGATTGCCGACAGCCTCGCGGACGCTCGCGCGATCGTGGCAGCCCAGAAGGAAAGCGGTCGGGTTGCCATGGCAGGCCATACCCGCCGGTTCAATCCCAGCCATCAGTGGATCCACCGCAAGATTGCCGCGGGCGAGCTGAAACTCCAGCAGATGGATGTTCAGACCTACTTCTTTCGTCGCACCAACATGAATGCGCTGGGGCAGCCCCGCAGCTGGACCGACCATCTGCTTTGGCACCATGCTGCCCACACGGTCGATCTGTTCCAGTACCAGACCGGCGAAGTGGCAGCGCACGCGCGCGCCATGCAGGGGCCGATCCATCCCGAGCTGGGCATTGCGATGGACATGTCGATTCAGCTGAAGGTGGCGGGCGGCGCCCTCTGCACCTTGTCGCTGTCATTCAATAATGATGGACCGCTGGGCACGTTTTTCCGCTACATCTGCGACAAGGGTACGTTTATTGCCCGTTATGACGATCTGGTGGATGGTCGAGAAAACCCCATCGACGTCAGCAAGGTCGATGTGTCCACCAAC
>VGHA01000050.1 GCA_016868375.1 Betaproteobacteria bacterium
GGCCGATCTCGCTGATCGACAACCCGTCGCGAAACCTTAACCGCCGTATCTTGCCCAACATGTCCATGGTGATCATCTCCTTTTGCCCTGCCCAAAAAACGGGCAGGCAGGTTAATCACCCTGGTCAATTTTCAGCGCGCACAACCCCAGAAAACTGGTCAATTTTCAACGCGCAGCAACACCATTGGCCGAAGGTTCTTGAAAGAGAGAGTTGACGTGGAGGGCACGCGTCAGCAACTCGCGATGATTGATGGTTGAAATCATCCGTGGCCAGCCTGCGGAGCGACTATGCCTACGATAACCCGTCATGATAGCGGCTCTGCGCGGTCGGATCGTCGGAACCGTTTTGCCAGGTAGCCCGGGCGGTGCATGCCGCGGCCCCAGGCAGGCGGTATCCTGCGAGGCTGATCGAAACCATGACTGGTGAGGCAATTCCCGTGCACTCTGTCATTGAAACCGTCGAGTTGGCCCCCGGGTATGTGATTTCCCGCGTTGCCAAGGGCAATTGGCAGCTCGCCGAGCGCCACGGCGCGCCGTTCGACCCTGATGTCGCAGTGGATGATATGCGCCGGTTCGTCGAGGCCGGCATCACCGCTTTCGACTGCGCGGACCACTATGTCGGGGTCGAGGAATTGATCGGCCGGTTTCGGCGCCGGTATCCCGAGCTCGCCCGGCGATTACGCGTGTCGACCAAGTACACGCCGGATCTTGCGACCCTTTCAACGCTCAGCCGCGAGGCAGTCGTGGAAACGATCGATCTGTCGCTGCGCCGCCTGGGATTGGAGCAGCTTGATCTGGTGCAGTTTCACTGGTGGGATTACCAGGTTCCGGGCTGCGTCCAAGCCTTGACCTGGCTGAAGGAACTCCAGACTGCGGGCAAGATCGCCCACCTTGGTACGACCAACTTCGATGTGGCGCACCTGAAGGCAATTACTTCGGCGGGTATCCGGTTGCTGACCCATCAACTGCAGTATTCACTCCTTGATAACCGGCCGGATCGCGGGATGGTCCAGTTCTGCCGCGACCATGGCATCCATCTCTTGTGCTACGGAACGGTCGCGGGCGGGTTTCTTTCAGACCGCTGGCTGGGGGTATCGGACCCCCCCCAGCCCTACGCCAACCGATCGCTCGTCAAATACAGGCTGATGGTGGAGGAATACGGCGGCTGGGAGCGTTTCCAGAGTCTGCTCGAAATCGCGCGACGGGTGGCGGACAGGCATCGCACCAGCATTGCCACGGTGTGCACGCGATGGGTGTTGGACAAACCGCAGGTCGTGGTGGCCCTGGTTGGGGCGCGCGATGCGCGGCATCTGGAAAGTACGCTCGACATCTTCCGTATCCGGCTGGATGCCCGGGACCGGGATGACCTGGACCGCGCGGCTGCCGCGGCGCTTGGACCGCCCGGGGATTGCTACGGCGTCGAACGCGACCCGGCGAGCATTCATAAGCGGATCATGCAGATGAATCAGAATACGCACGGTGCCCCAGCTGCCGTGGATTTGGCGCCCAGACTCGACGAATTACGCGGATAAGGAGCCTCCCCGATGGCGACAGCCAACAGTACGGATGATGTTTTTGAACTCTATGACCTCAGGGTGGAGGTGATCGAGTCCGACCAGCCTTTCGTCATGCATGTGAAGAAGGGCGACTATTTCGATGTGATCGGCGGGCGGCTTGTCTTTCCCAAGGATCGCCCCGAGTTTTCGCTCTACGGCCTGCTCGCGGTGCTGCCATTCATCCCCGCGAAGCAGCGGCCCACGCACCCCAACGACTGGATGACCACCGACTGCGTGATCGCGGCGCCAGACCCTGCTTGCGGCGCGCGTTTCAGGATCAGCCGGCTCGAGAAACGAGCGCTGCATCATGCCGACTTCAGCGTGGTCCCGCTTGGCCAGACGAATGGCTGAGCGTTGGCGCCACGGGGCACCGGGCAGGGCATCGCATATCGGAATCTTTTCGGCGCGCGATAGTATCGGCTGCCGCCGTACTCCGCGGCCCGCGTGCAGGCGGGTGGCTGCTCGGGCGGCCTGGGGTGCTCGGCGATGATCGATCGCAATGACTGCGAGGCGCTCGATCACAGTACGGATCGCACAGGCGACTCGCTCGCCGGTTTTTCGGCCCGCTTTGCATCGGGCCCCCCGGGCACGCTGTACCTCGACGCCAACTCGGTCGGACCCATGCCGCTGGCAGCGCCCGAGCATGTCGGGCGGGCCTTGGACCAGGGCTGGCGCGTGGCCCGTCGACGCGGTTGGAACGAGACTGACTGGCTGGACCAGCCCGCCGCGCTCGGGGCATCCCTTTCGCGGGTGCTGGGTGCCGGGGCTGGTGACGTCCTGGTTGCCGATTCGACCACGATCAATCAGCACAAGCTCCTTCACCACGCGCTCGGTCTCAATTCGCCGCGCAATGTGGTCGTGGTCGAGAGAGATGTCTTTCCCTCGAACCGGTATGCCGCGCAGGCCGCGGTGGCGCTTCGCAGCGCACGTCTGCGCGATATTGCCAATGCGGGCGAACTCGGGCAGGCGCTGGCAGCGGGCGATGTGGCGGTGGTCGCGCTATCGCTCGTTGACTATCGGAGCAGTGCCCGGCTGGATCTTGTCGGACTCACCCGATTGATTCATGCGCATGGTGCGCTCGCGCTCTGGGACCTGTCGCATGCTGCTGGCGCTGTCGCGGTGGCCCTGGAACGCGCGGGAGCCGATTTTGCAGTGGGCTGTGGCTACAAGTATCTCTGCGGCGGTCCCGGGGCACCTGCCTGGCTCTATATTCATCCCCGCCATGCAAAGTCGGCGGTCTGGCCGGCATTGGCTGGATGGATGGGGCATGCGGACACGTTTGCCTTTGACCCCGGGTATCGGCCCGCCGAGGGGGTTTTGCGGCATCAGTCCGGTACGCCCGCAGTGATCGCCAATGCCGCCATGTCGGCCGCGGCTGACATCTGGCGCGATGTTGATCCACACATACTCGATGCACGGCACCGCTCGCTCACCGACCTGCTCATAAGGTTGGTGGATGAACAGTGCGCAGACCTTGGCGTGACGGTGGCCAGTCCGCGCGAACACGCAAAGCGCGGCGGGCACGTCACGCTGCGATTCGGCGAGGTGCGCGGTGACGGTGACGCCGGAGCGCTCGCCCAGGCGCTGGTCGATGCCGGTGTGGTCGTTTCGAGCCGCAAGCCCGATGCGTTGCGCCTTGCGCCGCACCCGCTTACCGCGCGCCATGTCGAACTTTGGGATGCGGTGGCGAGGCTGCGCGCTCTGCTGCTGAGCGGCCAGTGGCGTGATCCACGCTACCGGCGCGCGTCGGTCTGAGCCGTAGCACTGGCCGATGAAACCAACCCCGTCCCCCTGGACGAGCAGCGGCGAGCTGCGGATTGCAGCCGATATCGGCGGTACCTTTACCGATATCGTTCTTCAGACACGATCGGCGGTTTATAGCTGCAAGGTTCTCACCACGCCGAGGCACCCGGAGCTTGCGGTGATGGAGGGAATGCTGCAGGTGTGCGCGCAAGCCGGGATCAGGCCAGCTCAGCTCAGCCTGTTTGTGCACGGTACGACGCTGGCCACCAATGCCCTCATCGAGCGCAAGGGCGCGCGCACGGCGTTTCTCACAACAGCCGGATTTCGCGATGTTCTCGAAATGGGCTATGAAAAGCGCTATTCGCAGTACGACATCGATATCGAGCGTCCCGCCGAGTTGGTTGCCCGGCCGCTGCGGTTCGGTGTCGGCGAGCGCATCACGGCGGACGGTACCGTGCTGCAGCCCCTGGATGAGGCGGCAGTCCTCGCCGCAGCGCGGCAGATGAAAGCGCAGCGTGTCGAGGCTGTGGCGATCGGGTTTCTGCATGCCTATGCGTGGCCTGCGCATGAGCGGCGTGCGCGCGATCTGATGCAGAGCGTACTCGGTCCGGATGTCACCGTCTGCCTGTCGAGCGAAGTCTGCCCGGAGATGCGCGAATACGAGCGATTTTCAACGACCTGCGCCAACGCCTATGTCCGGCCGCTGATGGACGGATATCTTGCTCGACTGCGTACGTTGCTCGATGAGGCCAGCATCACCTGTCCGATGCTGCTGATGATGTCGGGTGGCGGGGTCACCACGCTTGAGCTCGCGCGACGGTTCCCGATCCGGCTCGTTGAATCAGGCCCGGCGGGCGGCGCCATTCTCGCTGCTCATTTGGCCCGCGCCTGCGGATTCGATGAGGTCATGGCTTTTGACATGGGTGGTACGACCGCCAAGATCTGTCTCATCACCGAGGGTGAGCCTGTGCGAGCGCGGCGATTTGAAATCGGTCGCATCTGGCACAACCTCAAGGGGAGCGGGTTGCCCGTCCGCATACCAGTGATCGAACTGGTTGAGATCGGCGCGGGCGGCGGATCAATCGGCCGGGTCGACGCGCTTTCGCGCATCACGGTCGGGCCCGATTCAGCGGGCGCCGAGCCGGGCCCGGCCTGCTATGGCCGAGGCGGCAGCGTCCCCACCGTCACAGATGCCAATCTGATCCTCGGCCGAATCGACGCGGCCGAGTTCGCAGCAGGTACGCTGCGACTCGATACCGGCGCAGCGCGCGATGCGCTCGGGCGAAACGTCGGCGAGGCGCTCGGTATGGATGCCTTCTGGGCGGCAGCCGGCATGTCCGAAATCGTCGAAGAAAACATGGCTAATGCGGCGCGCACGCATGCGATCGAGCGCGGTAAGACACTTCGAGACTTTACGTTGGTCGCCTTTGGTGGTGGCGCACCGCTCCATGCGGCACGCCTCGCACAAAAGCTCGGCATCTGCCGTGTGCTGGTACCGGCGGGGGCCGGAGTGGGTTCGGCCATCGGGTTTTTGCAGGCGCCGATGGCCTTCGAAGTGGTTCGCAGCGCGCAGGGACGGCTCTCCGGTCTCGACCTGACAGCGGCTAACCACATGCTTGCCGAGATGTCCGACGAAGCCTTTGCCGTTGTATTGCCGGCAGCGCGCGCGGTTGGTCTCGGACGGGAGGCCTTGCGCTGCGAACGTATCGTCGAGCTTCGCTATGAGGGCCAGGGACACGAACTGAGGATCGTAGTGCCCGAGGGCCGACTCGACAGTTCAGCGCTCGCGGGGCTTGGCGAGTCCTTTGAGCGGGCGTACCAGCGGGTCTACGGCGTACGTGTACCGGGCTCGGAGGTCGAGATCGTGAGTTGGATGCTGACTCTGGCTACGCCACCCTCGCCAGCTACCGGGGTGGTGGTGCCACCGATGAGCAGCGAGGCCGTGGCAGAGGGGGCACGTCTGGCCTGGGAGGCAGCGCGGGGCGAGACGATGGATTTCAAGCGGTATTGGCGCCCGAGGCTTGCGCCCGGAGCATCCTTGAGCGGACCCGCCTTGATCGGAGAGCCCGAAACGACCACCGTGGTCCCCGCAGGCTGGCGGCTGCGGGTCGATAGCGCAGGGCACCTGCTTCTTGAGGAGATCGCTTGAATGAATGAGGCTGCCTACAGGCTTGATGCGGCAGGACCAGCTGCCGTGGTGGTGCCAGAGGCACTCAAGGCGATCCGGACCCAGGTCATGTGGAACCGGTTGATTGCAGTGGTCGAGGAGCAGGCGCAGGCGCTTCTGCGAACCGCTTTCGGCTCGGTTGCGAGAGAAGCGGGGGATCTGTCGGCTGGCGTGTACGACAGGGACGGCAGAATGCTCGCCCAAGCCGTGACCGGAACGCCGGGACATGTGAACAGCATGGCAAGTGCGGTCGGTCATTTTCTCGCGCGCTTTGATCGCCAGGTGATGCAGCGCGGCGATGTTTTCATTACCAATGATCCCTGGCTGGGCACCGGGCATCTGTTCGATTACATCGTGGTGACGCCGGTATTCGGCCCGCGCGGCGGGCCGCCTTTGGCGCTGTTTGCTTCGACCTGTCACACGATAGACGTCGGGGGTATAGGTTTTTCTGCCGAGGCGCGTTCGGTATTTGAGGAGGGCACAAGAATCCCGCATCTGCCGCTGGCCCGGGCGGGAGCGCTCAACGAAGACGTGCTGGCGATCGTGCAGGCGAACTCGCGCAATCCGATCGAGGCGCGGGGCGACATCCTGTCGCTGATGAGTTGCAACGAGGTGGGTGTGGCCCGGCTTTTGGAGATGATGGTTGAGTTTGGCCTGGAGGACATCGACGGGCTGGCGCAGCATATCCTTACGCATTCCCGGGATGCGACGCGCGCTGCGATCGCGAAACTGCCGCGAGGGTGCTGGCAGGTGAGCATGTCACTCGACGGCTATGACAACCCGGTCGAATTGCGCGCTGCAGTTACGATCGACAGTGAGCAGGTGACGGTGGACTACGCAGGCTCATCTCCAGCCAGCGCGCGTGGCATCAATTCACCCAAGTGCTACACCGATGCCTATTCGGTCTACGGACTTAAATGTCTGATTGCACCGGACGTGCCGAACAACGCCGGCTCGCTTGAACCGTTTGTAGTCCTGCCTGCGCCGGGCACCATCGTCGATCCCGAACCGCCGGCGCCGGTGACTGCCCGGCATGTTGTCGGTCAGATGCTGCCTGACCTCATGTTCGGCGGCCTCGAGGCTGCATTGGCAGGGGCGGTTCCAGCCGAATCAGCCGGCAGCATCTGGGTGCTGGCAATGGCGCAGGCCACCGGGCCTGTGGCCACAGACTGCGGGCGCGAAGCTCGGTTCAATGCCATGAGCGTGGGTCTGGGTGGCACCGGCGCAAGACCGACCAAGGACGGTCTCTCCACAACAGCGTTCCCCTCAGGCGTGGGGGGCATTCCGGTCGAGGTGACCGAAGCGCAGGCGCCCGTCGTGTTTTTGGAAAAGTCGCTGCTTACCGATTCGGGCGGGGCCGGTATCTGGCGCGGCGGCTTGGGCCAGCGCATCGTTGTTACTGGAGCATACCGTCAGGCGTTTACCTGCGCAGCGGCTACCTTCGACCGTCGCAGCTTTCCGGCGCGCGGTCGAAGCGGCGGACAGGATGGCGCGCCCGGCAAGGTCGAGGTGATCGACGGCGATGGGCGGGTGACACCGTTTTACGGCAAGGGTACGATACTCATTCCCAAGGACGGTTGCCTGCGGGTTGAACTCCCCGGGGGTGGCGGATTCGGTTCCCCCCCACTGCGCAACGCGTCGCTCGTTGCGGCCGACCTCGCCCATGAATTGATCAGCCCCGAAAGCGCGGCAAGGATCTATCTGGCCAAACCCATGCGGTCCCCCCCATCGTCGGAATCTTCATCGGCTGCGCCGGGCGCAGGCGCGTGATGCAGGCTGCCGGATCGTCTGCTTCGCCGCTTCTTTGCCTGCGCGGTGTGTCGCGCAGATTTGGCAGCCTGTGCGCAGTCGACGGCGTTGATCTCGATGTCATGGCTGGCCGCATCACTGGTTTGATCGGCCCTAACGGGGCTGGCAAGACCACGCTCTTCAATCTGATCGCCGGCACGCTCGCACCGTCGGCTGGCGAGATACGGTTTGAGGGCCGACGCATGAACGGACTTACGCCCGAAAGGGTGTTCCATCACGGACTGGCGCGTACCTTTCAGGTGCCGCGGCCGTTCGCCCAGATGACGGTCCTTGAAAATCTCATGCTCGCTGCGGAGCGGCAGGCCGGCGAGCGATTCTGGAACAACTGGATCAGGCCGGGCGTGGTCGCCGCCGAGGAGCGGGCTGCGCGCGATCGGGCATTTGCCGTGCTGGAGGTCTGCGCTCTGGCCGACAAGGCGTCAAATCTGGCGGGAGAATTGTCAGGGGGGCAGCAAAAGCTGCTCGAATTAGCTCGGGTACTCATGATTGAACCCCGTCTTATCCTGCTCGATGAACCGGGCGCTGGCGTCAACCCTGCTCTGCTCGACACGCTGATCGAACGGGTGCAGCGTCTGCACCGAAGTGGCATTGCTTTTCTGGTCATCGAGCACAACATGGATCTCGTCATGAGTGTCTGCGACCCGGTTATCGTGATGATGCAGGGGCGCGTCATCCTAAGCGGCTCGCCCGATACAGTACGTGCTGACCCCAGGGTGGTCGATGCCTACCTGGGCGAGGTCCCTGTGTGAGCGCGCCAATTCTGAATGCGCCTGTACCGGTGCTGGAGGTCGACCGGCTGACAGCTGGCTATGTGCCGGGGTTGCCGATCGTTCGGGGTGCGTCGCTCAGGGTCGCAGCAGGAGAGGTCCTCACTGTCATCGGCCCCAACGGGTCGGGCAAAAGTACCCTGCTCAAGGCGATCATGGGTCTGGTGGGCATAGCCTCGGGCAGTGTGCGCTTTGCGGGGCGCGAGATCGCCGGCCGCCCCACCCATGAGATCGTGCTGGCCGGGATCGGATTCGTGCCGCAGACCGCCAATCTTTTCGCGACGCTATCGATCGAGGACAACCTCCGCGCCGGCGGGCATGTACTGCGTAGCGAGCTTGGCGAGCACCTCGACCGGGCTTATGCGATGTTTCCGGCGCTTGCTGATAAGCGACGCGACAAAGCGCGTACGCTTTCGGGTGGCCAGCGCCAGATGCTTGCGATTGCGCGGGCGCTTATGACCGACCCCCGCCTCCTTATCCTCGATGAACCGACTGCCGGTCTGGCGCCCCAGGTGGTCGGTGAGGTTTTCGGACAGTTGAAGTCGCTTGCTGGCAGCGGTGTCGCGGTTTTGATGGTCGAGCAAAACGCAAAGGCCGCGCTTCGTCAGTCCGACCGTGGTCTCGTGCTGGTCGAAGGGTGTAACCGGATCGAGGGGGTTGCGAGCGCATTGCTCGAGGATGAGGAAGTGATCGCGGCGTTTCTCGGCAGAGGTGAGCGGCGCGGCAAGGCGGCATCAGCCGAGGTCCTTTCGCCATGATCTGGCAGGCGCTTGCCGACGGTATTCTCACCGGCGCAGTCATCGCGCTCGGTGCCATCGGGGTGTCGTTCACCCTGCAGATCATGCGCTTTGCCAACTTCTCCCACGCGGAGTTACTGACGTGGGGGGCTTACGTCACGATGGTGTTCGTTGCCTTTGCGGGGCCTGGGTCGCCCACATCCGGGCTGTCCTTCGGCTGGCAGATGATGGCGGCGCTCTCGCTTGCGGCGTTTCTCACGGGTCTAACCGCCTGGGCCCTGGATCGGGTGTTGTTTCGACGGCTGCGCCATCGGGGCGCACAGCACATGACACTCGTGTTCGCCTCCTTTGGTGCTGCGCTCGTGCTACGCCACCTGATCGTGCTGATCTGGGGGCATGACTCCCGTTTCTACACGCGGGAGCTCCAGATGACAATCGAAGTTTTCCCCGGGGTGCGCGTATTACCCGACCAGGTATTCATCCTGCTCGTCGCGCTCGTCGTTCTGACAGCGCTGCATCTATTTTTGCGCTTCAGTCGAACCGGGATCGCGATGCGGGCGACCGCCGAGAATCCGGCGCTCGCTCAGTGCTGTGGTATGGAGGTCGACAAGGTGATCCGCGCCACCTGGATCATCGGCGGCGCGCTCGCGGCCGCCGCCGGTGTCTTTACTGGCCTCACTCCGCAGGTCAACCCTGATGTCGGGCATCAGCTGCTACTGCCGCTTTTTGCTGCGGCGATCCTCGGCGGAATCGGAAGTCTTGCCGGTGCCGTAGTGGGCGGTCTGCTGGTCGGTATCGCAGAAAATGTGCTGCTGCTCGTGGTGAGTCCCGGCTACAAGCAGGCGATGTCGTTCATGCTTTTACTCGTGGTCCTGCTGGTGAGGCCCCAGGGCATCTTCGGTGAGCGCAAGGAGGGCGATCGGTGAGCGGACTTGTGTCCTATCTGATCTTTTTCGCCTGTATCGTAATGATCCTCGGTATCGTCACGATAGGCCTCAATCTCCAATGGGGCTTTACCGGGATCTTCAATGCAGGGGTGGTCGGCTTTTATGCGATCGGCGGTTACACCCAGGCAATCCTCACCGCTGCCCCAGCGGCTGGCCATCTTGGTAATTTCGGGTTGCCGTGGATTGTCGGCATCGCCGCGGCCATGGTGGTGACGGGACTGGCGGCCTGGTTGATCGGCTGGATCACCATCGGGCTGCGCGACGACTACCTCGCCATCACCTCGTTCGGGATAGCCGTCACCATCCAACTCGTCACGCTCAATTGGAGCGAACTCACCGGGGGGCCCAACGGGCTGACCCGTATCGCCCGACCGCTTGCATCGGTGTTTGACACGCCGGCGGCATTCAACCTCTGGTTTCTCGTGCTGTTAGTGCTTGTTACCGCAGCGGTCTATACGGCGCTTGAGCGCATGCTTCAGTCCCCTTGGGGGCGGGTGCTTCGCGCTATCCGGGAGGACGAGCTTGCAGCGGTATCGTTAGGCAAAAGTGCTCGCAATTTTCGACTTCAGGCTTTTGTGATAGGTTCGATGCTCATGGGGCTCGCAGGAGCGCTTTATGTGAGCTTCATCGGGTTTGTGAGTCCCTTTGACTTCCTGCCGATATTTACCTTTCAGGTCTGGGCGATGCTGATTGTGGGTGGCAGCGGCAACAACCGGGGCGCCCTCCTGGGGGCTCTGGTCGTCTGGTCGATCTGGACCGCGAGCGGGGTTGCCGTGACCAAGTTCGTTCCGCCGAGTTTTGCTGCGCAGGGTGCTGCGGTTCAGGTCATACTGATCGGACTGGCGCTGATACTGGTGCTCATCTATCGGCCGCGCGGGCTTCTGGGTGAGCGCGCGATGGTCTCCCGACACGCCGATAGTTGAGCGAGCCGGGGTGCGCCATCAGCCGGGTTCCGTTTTGCAATGTCACTCTGATTGAGGAGAGCGAAATCATGAAAAGGCGAATGTCAGGCAGTTTCGGCCCTGCGATCCTGGGTATGTTCGCAGGGCTTTTTCTGACAGGCTCGGCGCTCGCGCAGCAGCCGGCCTGTCCGGTCAAGGTAGGCGGTATCCTGCCGTTAACCGGTTCGATGGCGCCGATCACCAAAAAAATTGCCCAGTCGGCTGAACTCGCCTTTGAACATGTCAACGGTGGAGGGGGGATCAAGGGCTGCCCTGTGCAGTTTGTTTTGCGTGACGATCAGGGGCAGCCTACAGTCGGAGTGGACGCTGCCAAGTATCTGGTCGAAGTCGAGAAGGTCGCAGCCTTTACCGGCACGATTTCATCAGGCGTAACCGGTCCGATAATCAGCAGCGTCACCGCGCCCTCGCGCGTGGTTCAGGTGAGTTGCTGCTCCACCGCGAGCCCGTTTACGGCTGATGGACGTAGCGGTGGATATTTCTTTCGAACCATACCGACCAGCAAGACCCAGGCTTACGCGACAGCATCGGAGACGACACGGCGCGGCTTTCGTAAGACCGTGGTGATCTATGTAAACACCGACTTCGGCAAGGACATGCTTGTGTATTACAAGCAGGCGGTTGCCAAGCTCGGGGGGGAGATCGTTGCTGAGGTTCCTTACAACGACAACCAGACCAGCTACCGGGCCGAAGTGACCCGTGCGCTCGCCTCTAAGCCCGAGTCGATGCTCCTGATCGGTTTCCCCAAGGACGCGGTGACGATCGTCAGGGAATGGCTGTCGCTCGGCGGGCCCCGAAAGGTGGCGCTCAATAATTCGATGCGAACGCTCGACTTCGTCAATGGCGTCGGTGCGAATTTTGTTGAAGATTTTTTCGGTATGGACAATGCGCAGGTGGCCGGGCCGAGTGTGACGACCTTCGATAATGCCTTCCAGGCGCGGTTTAATACCGACAGCAAAGGTCCGGGTGTCCACACTCAGTACGACGCGGTGATGGTGCTCGGACTGGCGATGAATATCGCACGTGAGTTGTCAGGCCCGTCGATTCGTGAAGCCGTACGCAAGGTTCACGATCCGGCTGGAACGCCGGTCGGGACCGGGCCTGAGGAGTACCGCAAGGCGATCAATCTGATCCGCGCCGGCAAACCGATCCGCTACCTCGGTGCAACCGGGCCGATCGAATTTGATGCCAACGGCGATGTGACCGGTCCCGCGTTGGTCTGGCGCATCACGGGCGGCAAGATCGAAACCGATCGCGTGATTTCCATCGAAGACATGCAGGCGCTCTTCAAGAAAATCGACGGTTGATCAGGCGGGCGGATGGGGTTGCGGCGCCCTCTGCCTGCTGGGCAGCGTCCGTTCAGTTGGAGCGGACGCTTGCCTCAGCCTCGATTTCGACCTCATAGCCGCCGATGAGCTCGGCGTTGCCGAGCAGGGTGTTGGCGGGCAGAACATCGCCGAGCATTCGGCCATGCGCTTCGGCAACCGCCTGCCAGCGCGAAGCGTCGCGCAGAAATATCCGGGTGCGCACGATATCTTCGCGACGCCCGCCGAGTGCCTCGATGCTCGCGATGACCTTGTCGAGCGCGTAAATGGTCTGTGCTTCGGCATCGCCGGGACAGATCGGCCCGATCCCGGGATGCGTGGCCGTGGTGCCGCTCACGAGAATGCGGTCGCCGTCGCGAATCGCGCGCGAGTAGCCTGCGAGCGGCTCCCAAGGCGTGCCGCTATCGGCGCGCATGCGGTGGGGCGCGGCGGGGACGGGATACACCGGAAACGCCGACGGCAGCGAGGCGAGGTGGTGGCTCAGGTCGCCGGATGCGGTGAGAAAGGGCGGACGACGATATTCGTCGCCGCAGTCTCCGGGTAGCGGCGAGCAGGCGGCAAAGGCTTCCTCGAGCCGGCCGCGGTCCTCATCGTCCAGGGCGAAGGAGAACAGGGCCCGATTGGCGACCGAGTGGTCGCGCTCACCGGGCCGCATGCCTACGATCACCGCACCGACAGCGGGTTGCTCCAGCACCCATCGGACGGCAACGTTGGCGACCGACACCCGGTGGCGCTTCGCGATCTGCCGCGCCGCCTGGAGGATTGTTTGCAGCGCCGGCCAACCGCCGACTGCATCGATGAAGCGGCGATATTTGGACTTGCTCCAGTCGGCGATCTCGATGGGCTCGGGCCGGCCGACCCATTCGTCGCTGAGAAAGCCGCCACCGAGTGCCCCGTAGGCCAACAACTTGACGCCTGACTGAGCGCAGAGCGCGCTCATGCGACCCGCGGGACGTCGGTCAAGCAAAGAGAAGGAGATCTGGTTGGTGGCGATCGGCAGACCGAGCCCCAGCAGCAGTCGCAGATGGTCGGTATCGAAATTGGTGAGACCGAGGTGAGCGATCGATCCGGCCTCGCGCAGCGCCGACAGTTCGCGAAGCGCGTCGATATAGGCCGGGTGTGCGTATTGCCACCAATGAAACTGCAGCAAATCGATTTTTCCTACGCCCAACCGTTCCCGCGCTCGCTCCACCGCACTCCTGACCACGCTTGCCGTCATCGGACCGGGCTCCGGGCACCATTTGGTGAAAGCGCGCGGTTTCGGGTCAAGCCCGCGCGCGAGCAGTCGACCCGCGATCAATTCGGCGCTGCCGTAGTGGTCGGCCATGTCAAACGCAAAGAAGCCAGCCCGCGCATGCGACTCGAGCGCGTCGGCCGCCCGATCGATATCGAGTGCGCGTCCGTTTCGCTCCATGTCCGCCACCTGCCAGAGCCCCATCACCACCTTGGGAACATGCAGGCCAGGCGCGATTTCGCTATAGGGGGGTGATGGAATCATGAGCGACTTACGCCTTTGCAGGGTGGAGCGATTGCACTATCGATAAGTGGCTGTGACAGCGCTCGTACGTGACATAAAGATTCCGGCTTTAATGGCCTTTGAATCGTGCGGCGAGGGCACTCGCGCTGTCGCGAAGCAGATTTTGGTCGGCGCCCACCGCGACGAAAAGTCCGCCCTCCTTGATGAAGTGATGGGCGAGCGCCTCATCGCCAATCAGGATCCCCGGAGCCTTGCCAAAGGCCTCGTTGACGGCGGCGACGACCTCGGGGTGCCTGGGGTTGCCCAGATGACCCATGTCTGCAGAGAGATCGCCGGGTCCGATGAAAACGCCATCGACACCGTCGACGCTCGCGATCTCCTCAAGGTGCGCGAGGCCCTCGCGGGTTTCGATCTGGAGCAGCAGGCAGATTTCGTCGGCGCTGCGCCTGGCGTAGTCCTTGATGCGGCCGTAGCCGCTTGCGCGCGGCGCACCGGCATAGCCACGCACGCCGTCCGGTGGATAGCGGGTGTACGCCACCGCCTGTCTGGCTTCTTCGCTGTTTTGAATATAGGGGACGATGAGGGTTCGGGCGCCAATATCGAGCAGCCGCTTGAACATCACCATATCGTTCCAGGGCGGGCGCACCACTGGCATTGTCGGGCTACCCTGCAGCGCTTGCAGTTGATGCAGCACATGCTCAAGCTCGTTGGGCGAATTCTCCATATCGAGCATCATCCAGTCGAAGCCGCACTGGCCCAGGATCTCGGCACTGATCGGGTTGCTCACTGATGAAGCGCATCGAAGCTGTTCGCTGACGCTTGTCAGTAGCTTTCATCGTGCAGGCGATCACGACCCCGGCCTCACCTCCGGGGTCGTCCTGTTTCGAACGGGATACTTCTTGAGCGCATCGAGCGCTCGAGCGGTCAATGCCCTGCGCAGTGGCTGTCCGTTGGTCATTGTTGCGTCCCCGTAGCGCGTCCCCGTTTAGGGCTGGCTTGTGCAAGATCTCTTGGGACGATGTTAGACGAACGAGCGCCTTGTGTCGATCTGAATCAATAGTTTATCGAGGCACTGTGGACTTTTCAGGACCTCTGTGGACAATAGTACGGGAGACTGTTAATCCGTAGGTCCCTGGTTCGAGCCCAGGTCGGGGAGGGCAACTGGGTGTCTAGAAATCCGCGCCATGTCGCTGGGTTTGTGCCAGTTCTGTATTCACTGACCGTCGCGTAATCCAGCACCGTCCGGATGCGATCAAGCAATCGCTTTGACGTCTCGACCTTGGTGTACCAAAGCTGAATGCGGTCGGGCAAGCGCAGTGCTATGACGCGCATTCGGCCAGGGCGAGCGCGGTCACGCTATTTGCGATCGCGCACGCCCGGTCGAGATCGATACTGACCGGCCAGCGGTCCTCTGGTGCGTGAAACCAGGGATTGCTGCCAATCAGTGAGAGGTAGCGCCCGCCACGTCGTTCGATTTCATGGGCCTCGCCATTCGCCTTGCCGCCGCTCAGCGCATGGATTGCGTCGGCGGGATAGCCCGCATCCATGAGCCGCTGTCGCATCTGATCGGCGAGCCCTTCAACATTGCTTCGCACGGTCAGAGCCGGTGCTGTGGCGGTGCCGAGGTTGGCGCCCAGATGAAGCACCAGCGCTGATTCGCTTGCGAGCTGGGGTTCGCGTGCGAACGCGTGGTGCGCGCCCAGGTGTCCGAGTTCGTGGCCGCAGGTGGCGAGTCCCACCACTGCACGCTTTCGGGAAGTCGAAGCCGCGAGCGCCTGCAGGCTTTGCACCCAGGCATACACGCCGCCCGCGCGCTCTGCCGTGCTGGTCCACCATGAGGTACGAGGGGTGAGAAGGAGTAGCGGCGGCCCCGCGCCCTGGAGTGCCGCTCGCACATTACGTGAACTTGCGGCTTCGTATTGTCCTGTGACCGTGACGGTGACCTGCGCGGCCCGCTCGCTTAGCGCCACGACCCCTGGCGCGTCACGCCCGGCAATCTGCAGCACGGGAGGCCCGAAGGGCCGATCACTGTCGTGTGCATTGAGGGGGGCGAGTCCACCCTCGCGCGTGGTGAGGGCGATCACGATGGCGCGGTGGCGGCTCTCGGCTCGGGCCCGCGCAAACGCGTTATCCGGGAGACTTGCCATGGCTGGCTCCATGACCGCGAAGCCGATTTCGGCGTCCGATCCCAGCGGCCCGATTCCGCCTTTGATGCCTTGCGCTTGCGTGAGTCCGCCATCAAACAGCGGGAGACCTTCGACCGGTGGGTGGCCGTCTGTGCGAAGCGATGATTCACCCGGCAGGAAACGCCTGAAGTGGACATCCTGAAAGACGCTTTGCAGGGTCTGTATGCGGGCGACTTGCCCAGCAAGCCAGGCTGCTGACGCGAGATCGCCCGCTGAGCCCGCGCGCCGCACGCCAAAGCTGTCGTAGTCGGCGAAGAAATTCGCCGCCAGTGCCCGGTCAGTCATTCGGCGCGTATGCCAGAAAGCGCAATCAGATCTTTCAGACGCTTCAACTCAATCGCCCATTCTTCCCGATAGGCGGCCGGGCTGCTGGACAGTACGACTGAGCCGCCCTCATCAGCGATTCGCTTTCGCAGATCGGCGTCGCGCGTCATCACCGCGGAGAAAGCGCCGGCGATTTTGTCGACGATTGCGCTAGGAAGGCCGGCTGGCCCAACGACCGATGAACCGCTGATCACCACTGGACCACCCTGCAGGGTTTCGGCCAGCGTTGGGACCTCGGGGAGCGCGGTCATTCGCACCGATCCGGCCGACACCAGGATCCGGATTCTGCCGATCTGATGTCTGGGCAGCGCGATATTGCTGATTGCGAACGCAAAATCGACTTCGCCCTGCTCAACGGCCAGCGTGGCCTGGTTGGCGCCTTTGTAGGGAACGTGGATACCCTCGGCACCGATCAGCTTCAGCATGGCGGCGGCGGCCATGTGAGCGGGCGTGCCGATTCCGCCCGACCCATATCGAAGCGGCTGGTCGCGGGCAGCACGAGCTGCGGCGAACACATCCTGAATGGTTTTCCAGGGCCTGTCGGCGCGGACGCCGAGCACCGCAGGATGTTCGGCGAGCGTCACGATGGGGGTGAAGTCTTTCATGACATCGTAGCCAGGTTCCGCCTGCATGGCGGCGTGGGTGATGGCCGTACCGCCCCCCCACATCAGGGCGTAGCCATCGGGCGCAGTGCGCGCCATGCGCTGGGCGGCAACCAGTCCGCCCGCCCCGGGACGGTTATCAATGACGAATGAGCCACCGAAGGGCGTAGCCGCCCGGGAGGAAATGAGCCGCGCGAGCGTATCGGATGACGATCCGGCTGCAAACGGTACCACCAGACTGACAGGGCGCGACGGGTAGGCCGATTGCTGTGCCCGAACTGCGCAGGGGGAGAGTGCCAGCAGACCCAGCGAAAGCGTTAACTTGCGACGATTCATGGTTCTTCCTCGCTTGATTGATCAGATTCCTTGCAGGAGCCCGGCGCGCTCAATCACCTGCTTCCACGACGCCGCCTCACGCCGCATCTGCTCGGCAAATTCACGGGGTACATTGCCGACCGCCGTGAGATCGCGATGATGATGGTCGTGAGGACCTTACACCTGGTGCTGAACCAGTGCTCGACACGTTGACCGTACTTCTTCTCTATGGAAGGGAAGTATGAAGCAGGACCTTGGACCTTCTGTGTAGCTGCCATAGCTGCTTTCCAGGGTGCGTGAACCGCTTGCTCGCCTGGGTAGAACTCTGGCTCTGGCGGGAGCGATATTGGAGTTGGCTCGAGATCTGTGGCGCCCATCCACATTGAGGTGACCAAGGCGATCTTGGCCGAGGCAATCGGAGCGCGACGAGGAATCGACGGGGTGCATTGCGCGGCCTAACGTTAAATGGACGGCACTGCCGACAACCTTACGCGGCCTAAATCAAAAGGAACCCGCTTTGCGCTATGCGTCGATCTTCCGTACATTTTCCGAGGCGAAGAGAATGCCCATGCTTCCGAAAGACGGTACAGACTGCCCGAAGTAGGCCGCCTAAACGCGCCTGAGAACATGTCATGCTCCGCCCCCAGCCCCAGCATCCCGAACAGCAGCGGCATCATCGTCCCGAGGTCCATCTGCGGGAACTTGATCGGGTGGCCGGCCAGCGCGCTGAGTACGTCATCGTTCATGAAATGGCTCATTTGATTGAGCCAACGCACAGCGACCGATTCATCGCAATCCTTGAAGAACATTATCCCAGCTGGCGAGAGGCGCGTGCCGAACTCAATGAACGTCCTCTTGCAGCAGCGGTTTGGAAAGAATGAACGAGTAGTGCAATCTACAGACCGTTAACTCACAAGTGCATTTAGTTAGATTAATGGCAAGCGACTCAAAACGCACTGAACAACGAAATTTCATCTAGCTTGGTTCAAAGCCTGTTTTGCCGCAACCCCCAAATTCACGGCTCGGAACCAAGTCCGAAAAAGTCATGAGGTTTTGAGACAAAAGGGGTTTGAGACGACTTTCCCGGGCCAATGCCACAGGCCGCAGTCAAGAGCCCAAAGCAAAAAGCCCCGCGTGGTGCGGGGCTTGAGGCTGCCTCAAGGCCGGCAGAGCAGGTTTGAGGTCATTGTACTGGCGGAGAGTGAGGGATTCGAACCCCCGGGTCACTTGCATGGCCAACGGTTTTCAAGACCGCCGCATTAAACCGCTCTGCCAACTCTCCGCATTCGTTTATCCTACCGCTGAAGGCCTTCATGTTGAGCGTACTGCCGTCTGAACTTAGATATCGTCCCGGCGAGGGGTGGGCATGACTTGGCGGGTCGGCGTCGATATTGGGGGCACATTCACCGACTTCGCCCTGCTTGAACCGGGTGAAGGTCGTCTGTTCGTTCACAAGCAGCTCACGACACCCGACAATCCGGCGCGCTCGGTCTTGTCCGGCTTACCCATCCTCCTGAGCAGAGCTGGCCTTGTGCCCAGTGCGGTCAGCGCGGTGGTGCATGGCACGACACTGGTGACAAACGCCTTGATCGAACGGCGGGGAGCCCGAACCGGTATGCTGGTGACGGCTGGGTTCGCTGATGTGCTCGATATCGCGCGGGAACGTCGCTACGACATGTACGACCTGAGCATCACCTACCCACCGCCCTTGATTCCCCGTAGCCTGCGATTCGAAGTGGATGAGCGAATTGACTCGCGGGGCATTGTCGTCAAGGCGCTCGATCCGGACCAGGTACAGGATGCGACGGCAAGACTGGCTGCGCAGGGTCTTGAGTCAGTGGCGATCTGTCTGCTCAACAGTCCTGTGAATACCGCGCATGAAGCGCAGGCAGCAGAGCTTATCCGTAGCGCTTTTCCCAACCTGTACGTTTGCACCTCCGCGGAGGTCTTTCCCTTCCTGCGAGAGTATGAGCGCTGGAACACCGCGTGCATGAATGCCTATACAGGCCCGTTATTTGATCGCTATGTCGCCACGCTGGAAGCGGGCTTAAGCGAACTCGGATTTTCAGCACCGCTGTTCATCATGTCGTCTTCAGGTGGGATGGCGACCCCCGAGTTGGCGCGCAGATTTCCGATTCGGATGCTCGAAAGTGGGCCAGCCGCTGGCGTGCTGCAGACCGTTGAGTTGGGCAAAGCGATGCGAGCGGCACAGCTGCTGGCGTTCGATATGGGTGGCACAACGGCTAAGGGCGCACTGGTGCGGGCCGGTCAGGTGCTTAAGCGCCATGAGATGGAGGTCGCTCGCATCCATGAGTTCAGGGCCGGGTCGGGGCTTCCCGTACGCATACCCGTCATCGATCTGATTGAGATTGGTTCGGGCGGTGGATCGGTAGCTCGCGTAGACGACAGAGGTGCGCTCGCAGTAGGGCCGAGCAGTGCAGGCGCAGTGCCCGGCCCTGTGTGCTACGACCGTGGGGGACAGTTACCCACACTCACGGACGCGAATCTGATACTCGGCTATCTCGATCCAAGCCATTTTCTGGGCGGTGCGATGAGCTTGAATCGAGAGGCTTCGGAACAGGCCATCGAAAAGCATCTGAGCCTGCCGCTGGATGTGGGCGTGCTTCGCGCGGCCTGGGGCATTCACGAAGCGGTGAATGAGGACGTGGCACGCGCCTTTCGCAATCATGCCTCTGAGCGCGGCTTTGACTACCGCAGCTGTGTCATGGTGGCGTTTGGCGGGTCGGGGCCTGCGCATGCCTGTCGTGTGGCACGCAAGCTGCGCGTGCCGACGGTGATTTTTCCGGCTGGCGCGGGCGTGATGTCGGCCATCGGACTATTGGCTGCACCGCTCGCCTTCGAGGTCTTCAGGGCCGAGCGCATCGCATTGACGAGGCTTAGCGCCGTTCACTTTACCGCCTGTTTTGATGCGCTGCTTCAGCAGGCTCGCGCCGCGCTCGGCCGAGGGCCCGAAGATGATGAAACGGAGCGAGTGACCCGACAACTCGATATGCGCTATCAGCGCCAAGGCCATGACATTGAAGTGGATCTCCCCGAGGGGACTGGGCCAGACCGTCTGCGTGTGCTCTTTGAGTCCGCGTATGAGCGCGTATTTGGTCAGTCATTTTCAGGGCAGGACATTGAAATCACGAACTGGAAGCTCAGCCTCAGTCTTGAGCGCAGTGTGTACGGACAGCCATTCAGGCTGCACCGAGTGAGTCGTGGCAGGGCGCTTAAAACATCTCGTGCAGCCTGGAACCCCGATGAAAAGACGCTTTGTCAGTGGCCCGTCTATGACCGTGAGGCCTTGCGTAGCGGCCAGGAAATCACTGGTCCGGCCATTATCGAGGAGGCCGAAGCCGCCTGTGTCGTCGGGCCGGGTGATCACCTGCGTGTCGATGCACGCGGAAATCTGGTGGTTTCGATCGCGCTGTCGCAGGTGTCTGCATGATCCAGAGCGGGCAAATCATCGATGCGCTTGACCTGGGGATCATGTGGGATCGCATGATTGCCATCACGGATGAGATTTTGCTCTCTATCGTGCGCAGCGCCTTTTCCGTGGGCGTGCGTGAGGCCTGGGATCTGGCCTGTATAGTGTTTGATGCTCAGGGCCGCAGTCTTGCTCAGGCAACGCAATCGATGCCGGCCTTCATCGGCACTGCGCCTCACACGATGGCGCATATGCTAGAGCGCTTCGCGCCCGATCAGTGGCGGCCGGGGGATGTCGTCGCCACGAATGATCCCTGGCTGGGTGCCGGGCATACGCCCGATCTATGCCTCGCGCGCCCGATGTTTTTTCGTGGGCGTTTGATCGGTTTCGTCATGACGATTTCCCACCTGCCCGATGTGGGCGGTAGTGGGCTTTCCGTCATGAACACATCGGTGCTTCAGGAAGGGCTGGTGCTGCCGATTGTGAAGCTACTTGAGTCTGGGCAGTGGAATAGCAGCCTCAAAGCGGTGATCGCTGCCAACGTGCGAACGCCCGAACTGGTCTTTGGCGATATCGAGGCTGCGATTGCTGGATGTGCCCGTGGTGAGCGCCTGATGGGTGAGTTTCTTTTGGAGTACAGGCTGACGGATCTGGAGGTGCTAGCCCACGGCATTATTGGGCAGTCTGAGCGTGCGATGCGTGAGCGGCTGCGCGATATTCCCGACGGGGTCTATGAAAACCAGATCGATGTGGAAACTATCGACGACATCGTGCCGCTCGCCTGCCAGATTGAGATTAAGGAAGGGCGGGTGCGTATCGACTTTCGAGGCACTGGAGCTTGCGTAGCCCACGCGATTAACGTGCCGCTCTGCTATACGCGGGCCTTTGCGGTGTACGCGATGAAATGCCTTACGACCCCACGTGTTCCCAATAATATGGGCTCGCTGCTGCCGTTCGATGTTCAGGCGCCGCGGGGCTGCATCCTTCATGCGCTGAGGCCCGCGCCGACCGGCGGGCGCCATGCCATCGGCTGGTTTATTGTTCCTCTGATTCACGGGGCACTGGCTCCCGTCATGCCCAATCGAGTGCAGTCAGATGCCGGAATGGCGTCGTTGTTTATCTGTCATACGGGCGGTGAGGGTGGCGAAGCAGGGTCTGTACAGTTTTTCATGGCGGGAGGGATGGGCGCCATGCACGGACTCGATGGCGCATCGTGTACGCCGTCGCCGACCAATAACGCGGTGGTACCCACCGAAATTTGGGAGAGCGAAACCGGGGTACGCGTGAATTACCGCAAGCTCTTGTGTGATTCAGGCGGCGCCGGCCAGTTTCGGGGGGGTCTCGGACAGGAGGCGTCGCTCACGAATACACGTGGCGAGCCCGTCACACTCTTTATGTTTGGGATGCGTGCCCGTGTGGCCGCGGCAGGTCTGCACGGCGGTAAGGCGGGTGCCTTGCGGGCATACGAGCTTGATGGGCGTGCGTTGGCACCCAAGGGGCGGATGGTCCTGGGGCCGGGACAGACGCTGGTGATTCGGGAGGCGGGCGGTGGTGGCTATGGCCCGCCGATGCGCCGCGATCGTTCGAGACTGCGAGCAGATATTCTGTCTGGTGCGGTCAGTGTCGAGGGAGCGTGGCGAGACTACGGCATGAAAATCGAACTCTGAGGAAGGACCATGCACGCTTCACCGTGCTTTCTGCCCGCCGCACTGCTGAGCGATATTCGGGCACGCTTTCACCATATTGATCGGTGCCCAATCACGGATGAACCGCGAATCTTCTTTGAGAATGGGGGCGGATCGCTGAAGTTGAAATCCGCCATCGCGGTCAGTGCCGAAGTTTCAGCGCTTCCCGACCAGGAGGGGCGCAACAACCCTGCTTCGGCCTATCTCACCCGCTTGATCGAGCAGGGCCGAGACGACCTGCACCAGTTACTCGGCTCCTGTGCGCTGGGGCCGTCGCGCGGGCAGGTGATCTCTGGTGAGACCGGTACCCGACTACTCTATCGTCTGATCAGAACACTGGCGCTGGCGCTACCGCCGGGGCCAATCATGGGCAGTACGCTTGAACATCCGGCCAGTCTGGATGCGGCTCGTCAATGGGCGACTCGCACTGGTCGCCGTCTGATTGAGGTTCCCTTTGAGTCGAGTACCGGCACGATGTTGGCGGCTCACTATAGCGCAGCAGTGACCGTCGATACCCGGATCGCAACCGTCATCCACACCAGCATGTTGACTGGATTTGTTGCTGATCTGCCGGCGATCTGCGCGGCGATTCGTGCGGTCGCCCCGGCTTGCTTCATTGTGGTCGACGGTATCCAGCACGCGCCGCATGGCGCGCTGGACGTTGCCGCATACGGGGTGGATGCCTACGTGTTTTCTCCCTATAAGGCATTTTCACGGCTATCACTGGGGTTCGCCTGGATCAATGACCGGATTCACGCTATTCCCCATGAGCATATGCTGGGAAAGCCAGGTGCGGATTGGGAGTTGGGCTCGCGAGACCCGGCGTTTTACGCAGCGCAGTCAGAGGTCATCAACTACCTCTGTTGGCTGGGACGTCATTTCACGACATCGTCCGAGCGCCGTGCGCAAATTATTGCAGCATCTGAGGCGATGGCCGCGCACGAGGCTGCCCTGGTCCAGTTACTGATTGACGGCGACGCTCAGGCCCGGGGGCTTTCAGCCTACGACGATGTCACGCTGGTGGGGCCCCCCAGTGCAATGGGACGGGAGGGCCTGGTGTCGTTCACGTTGAAGGGCATCGCCTCGCCAATCCTGGTGGGCGAGTTCGCACGCCATGGAATTCGCGTACATGCCCGCGTGAGCGACGGCTATTCGGGACACATTCTGGGCGCGCTCGGTCTGAGCGATTGCGTACGGGTATCTGTGAGCCACTATAACGACGCGCAGGAGGTGCGCCAGTTCCTGTGGGCACTGGCGCAGATCCGCACTTAGCGCGGTTCCTCCGTCGACCTGCTTGAGGGTCGTGCTGAAAATGGATAGGCACCTCCGGATGACCCTCTGGAGGGTATGACCGAGGACAGCACCATGGTAAGCACCAGGGTGAGAGCTGTGAAGCTCAGCGACCATGTGATTGGGATCTTGTAAAGATCGATGATCAGCATCTTCAGACCGATGAAGATCAGCGCGATGGCCAGCCCGTAAGACGTATGCGTCCGGCAAACCCATCTTGAGCCGGTAATCGCGATGTAGGAGCCTGTGCCCTTCACAATTAGGAGGGCCAGGAGAGATGGACGAGAAGCAAGCGGCAGTCGCGCCGCCCGCGAGAGTCAGG
>VGHA01000051.1 GCA_016868375.1 Betaproteobacteria bacterium
CCGATGCGGTCACTCGACCAGCCGGAGCCGATGATCCCGATGGTCGACAGCAGTCCGGCAAGCCCATAGGCCGACGCCGCCACCAGAGGCGCAAACCCGCCCTCGATCAGCAATGCCACCACCTGCGGTGTGACCAGGTAGGAGGCGAGCGCAGTAAAGAAAAATACCTGGCTCAGGCGCCAGTAGGCGGGGTCGCGCCATGCTGCGCGAAGCGCTGCGCGAAGCGCCGCGCGTGCCTGGTCGGATTGAGAGGCGGGCGGCGAGACGGTGGTGGCCCTGGGTGCCGCCGGGTCCACCAGGGGTTCCTGGGGCGGGCGGGACAGCGTTGCCCAGGGCAGAAACGCGCAGACCGGCACCAGGACGAGCGCACCCGCACCCAGCGAAAGCCAGGCAGCACGCCAACCTATCGTGTCGATCATCGCCTGCGAGAGCGGCACCATGACCAGCACCCCGCAACCCGATCCGGCATAAGCGATGGCGATCGCAGTGGAGAGTCGGGCCCGATACCAGCGTCCGATCAGTGAGGCAGCGCACACCATGCCAGTCGCGGCCGCCCCCGCACCCATCAGGACGCCTGCCCCCAGATAGACGATCCAGAGCGACTGGGCCTGGCTTGCCAACAGCACGGCAGCGCCCAGCAGCGCGAGGCCCGCGCAATAGACGGTTCGCGGTCCGTATCGATCAAACAGCCAGCCCGCGACGGGCGCCGCGAGGCCGCTGACCAGCATCTGCGTGGCCACCACGCCAGTGAGCGCACTGCGCGGCCAGCCGAAGGCCTGCTCAAGCGGCAGCACAAACGCGGAGAACCCTTCGACCAGCCCGCGTCCGGCGAAGTTCAGCACAAACGCGACTGCAAGCACCGCGATCGCCAGCCGGCTCGCCCGGTCGGAGGCGCGGGCTTCGGAACGAGGCTCGGTGTCGGTCATGTCAGCGAAGGTACCCGGCCCCCGACACCTCGGCAAGTCGGCCCGTACGCGTTCGAGGCCAACACCGATTCTCTCTTCGCGGCGCGGCGATTACGCCTGCGGCGCAGCCTTGACGAAAGCACCCCCCTGATAAATGACTGCTGGATCCTGCAGGTCCAGGCTGGGCTGCCTCGATTCAACCGCGGCGCGGTAGGGATCCGCCGAGTCGAGTGGCCGAAAGCCGATATGACGGGCCAGACGGTTGTCGTACCAGCTGCTGCAGTTATCTGACGTGCCGTAGAGGATGGTGTGGCCCACCACAGGCGCTGTGAGTGCGGCCACCACCAGCCTCTCAAGGTCGTCATAGCTCAGCCAGGTCGAGAGCATGCGCCGGTCTTTAGGCTCGGGAAAAGACGAGCCAATCCGTACGCTCACCGTCTCAATACCCCAGCGGTCCCAGTACATCTGCGCGACATCTTCACCAAAGGCTTTTGACAAGCCATAAAAGCCGTCAGGCCGGGGGGGCGACAGTGCGTCGACCACCTGGTTCTGACGCCAAAAGCCCATGACGTGATTGGAGCTGGCAAACACCACGCGCTTAACACCGTGCTTTCTCGCAGCCTCATAGAGATTGACCACGCCGACAATGTTGGCCGGAAGAATCTGGGCCCAGGGCTGCTCGGTGGATACCCCACCCATGTGCACGATAGCTTGAACTCCCGCCACCAATTGAAAGATCGCCTCGGCGTCTTCGAGCGCGCAGGGCATGATTTCCTCGCCGGTTGCAGTGTGCGCCGGCTCGAGCGGAGCGATGTCGCTCAGGCGCAAGGTGTCGCAATAGCGCTTGAGGCGAGGCCGCAGCTGCCGGCCCAGGCCGCCTGCTGCGCCGGTGAGCAGCAGGCGGGTAAATCGTGAAGGCGGGGCTTGGGTTACAGACATGACGGCTCCATTGATGAACGCCAGGCGCGCTTGCTCTGTCGCGTGCCGACCGAAGCAGGCTTGGTGCCCAGGGCGCTTCGCGGGGCGTTCCGGTAGGGTTCAGGCCCTCACCATGCACGGCATCTTGGGGTTGAACGTCCAGCCCGGCATAAGGTACTGCATGGCGATCGCATCATCCCGTGAACCAAGCCCATGCTGCCTGTAGAGAGCATGCGCCTTCATTACAGAATCCATGTCGAGCTCCACTCCCAGACCAGGCCTGCTCGGCACATCGACCCAGCCACCGCGAATCTGCAGCGGCTCCCGGGTCAGGAATTGGCCGTCCTGCCAGATCCAGTGCGTGTCGATGGCTGTGACCTTGCCCGGCGCTGCGGCCGCGCAGTGGGTGAACATCGCTAACGACACGTCGAAGTGATTGTTCGAGTGCGAGCCCCAGGTCAGTCCATGCATGTGGCACAACTGGGCCACGCGGACAGAGCCCTCTAGGGTCCAGAAGTGCGGGTCAGCCAAGGGAATGTCCACCGACTGCAGCGCGATGCTGTGCGCCATCTCTCGCCAATCGGTGGCCACCATGTTGGTGGCAGTGGGCAAGCCAGTAGCCCGTCGAAATTCAGCCATGACCTCGCGACCAGAGAACACACCTTCAGCTCCGCAGGGGTCCTCTGCGTAGGCCAGCACGCCGTGCAGATTGCGCAGCAGTCGAACCGCATCGCGCAGCAACCATCCGCCATTGGGGTCCAGCGTGATACGGGCTTTGGGAAAGCGTTCGTGCAGGGCCACAACAGCCTCTACCTCTTCCTCTCCGCGCAGCACGCCGCCCTTCAGCTTGAAGTCTTCAAATCCGTAGCGCGCGTGCGCGGCTTCGGCCAGGCGCACGACCGCAGCAGCCGTCAGTGCCTCTTCATTGCGCAAGGCAAGCCAGGCATCTTCCGCATCGGGGTTGCTGCGATAGACCAAATCGGTGTTGCGCCGGTCGGCGATGTAGAACAGATAGCCGAGCATCTGCACTTTTTCGCGCTGCTGGCCCTGCCCGAGTAGCGCGCACACCGGCACACCCAGATGCTGGCCCAGCAGATCGAGCAGCGCACTTTCAGCGGCGGTCAAGGCGTGAACGGCAACACGCAGGTCAAAGGTCTGCTGACCGCGGCCCGCACCGTCGAGGTCAGCGAAGCGTTGGCCCATGCGATGGAGCAGACGGTTGTAGTGACCGATGGACTGCCCGACAAGTAGCGCGCGGGCCTCCTCGAGCGTCTGTCGAATCTTTTCGCCACCCGGAACCTCTCCTACGCCGGTATGACCTGCCGAGTCGGTGAGGATCAGCAGGTTACGCGTGAAGAAAGGGCCATGAGCGCCGCTGAGGTTGAGCAGCATGCTGTCGTAGCCGGCCACGGGAATGACCTGCAGTCCGGTGATGACGGGCGTGGCTGGGTAGGCTGTAGGCATGACTTAAGATCAGACGTCGTATAACTCTACCGAGAGACACGTCTGAAGTTCATACCCGACCCAGGGCGCGCACGGTTACAGTTTCTCATCAGGCGCTGTACTGGTCTCCGCGACGCAGGCGATCGCGGCTATTTGAAAGGTGGGTACGCATGGCAGCCCGCGCCGCCTCTGCATCCTGGGCGGCAATCGCATTTAGGATGCTTTCATGCTCCAGGTTCACCCGCCGCAAATACAGTTGCCGGTCGGGCACCATCAACTCGGGGTTTTGCAGCCTTCGCCGTGGGATCACGCTCAGACCCAGGGAACTGATCAGGTCGACAAAATGCGGATTCTGGCTGGCGCGGGCAACTTCTCGATGGAATTCAAAGTCAGCGCTTACTGCGTCTTTATCATCGATCAATGCTTGATTGAAGCTTTCCAGCGCCCGGCGCATTTCAACCAGGTTTTGTTCCTGTCGGCGCTGCGCGGCAAGGGCGGCGGCCTCGGTTTCGACACTGATTCGGAACTCAAGCAGGGTGATGACCTCGCGTAGCGTGCCCAACTGGTCAGCACTTACCCGGAAGGCGGGAAACGCGCTGGGCTCGAGCACGAACGTACCCACGCCGTGACGGGTCTCGACCAGTCCGGCAGCCTGCAGATGGGACAACGCCTCTCGTACGACGGTGCGGCTCACCTGATGGGCTTGCATGATGTGCTGCTCCGTAGGCAGCTTGACGCCCGGAGGCAATTCTCGAGAGCGGATCCGCTCAATCAGACGACTGGCGAGGTAAGTGGACAGCGTTTTTCGGGGCAGGCGCTGCATAAGGGTTAACCACGAGGCTGTTCAGAGACACTTTGAAACGATCACTGTTGTACGACGACTGATGTTATCGTATCCTTCAATGTCTGGCAACCGTCTCGATCTGCAGAGGCCTGGGCGCTTCCCGTCAGGCCCGGGACCCACCATAGCGCCTACGGCGCCAAGGAGATGACTTGATGAAAAATCGTAGACTGATGATGACTTGGCCGGTAGCGGCTGCCGCATTGCTGGCCAGCGGCTGGGTATCCGCTCAGACTGTTATCAGGGCTGCCGATGTGCATCCGCAGGGATATCCGACGGTGGCAGCCGTGGACAGCATGGGCAAGAAGATCGAGGCGGCCACCGCCGGCCGCATCAAGTTCCAGATGTTTCCGGGCAGCGTTCTCGGCGACGAGAAGGCCATGATTGAGCAGACGCAGGTGGGCGCTATCGGCCTGCTGCGGACGTCGCTCGGCCCGGTCGGGCCAGTGGTCCCCGATGTCAATGTCTTCAACATGCCCTTCGTGTTCCGCGACGTCGCGCACATGCGTGCGGTCATTGATGGAGCGATCGGACAGGAGCTGCTGGACAAAATCAGCGCCTCCCCGGCGCGCATGGTCGCTCTGGCCTGGATGGATGGAGGATCCCGCAGCCTTTACACCAAGAAGCCGGTTCGCAAGCCCGAAGACCTGAAGGGACAGAAGATCCGCATGATGGGTAATCCCCTGTTCGTGGACACCATGAATGCCATGGGCGGCAACGGCATCAGCATGGGTTATGGCGAGGTGTTCACGGCCCTTCAGACCGGGGTGGTCGACGGCGCTGAAAACAATCCGCCAAGCCTGTACACCGCCAACCACTTCAAGGCGGGCGCCAAGTTCTACACCCAGACCAATCACCTGATCATTCCTGAAATCCTGGTGATGTCCAAAGTGGCATGGGATCGGCTGAGTCCGGCGGATCAGGCGCTGTTCAAGAAACTGGGCCGCGAAGCGCAGATTGAACAGCGCAGGCTCTGGGATGCGGCCGTGGCTGATTACACCGCCAAGCTGAAAGCCGAAGGCGTGGAATTCATCGAAATCGACAACAAACCCTTCTTTGAGGCCACCGCTCCCGTGCGGGCCAAGTACGGTGCGCAGTACACCGATCTCATGAAGCGAATCGCCGAGGTTCGATAAGCCTGCGATGGCCCCCGGTCAGCCGCCGGGAACCCAACGCGACCCCGGTTGAAAGCCTGGGGTCGCGGCGTCTTCGGCAAAAGCAGTCATGAAGAAGCGTTATGTCGCCCTGATGGATCTCGCGTACCTGGCCTGTATCTGGCTGGCCGGCACGGCAATCGCACTGATGTCGGTCATCATCCCCTGGGGCGTATTCACCCGCTACGTGCTCGGAACGGGCTCTCAGTGGCCCGAGCCGATCGCCATCCTCCTGATGATGGTCTTCACATTCTTAGGCGCCGCGACCGCCTATCGCGCGAATGGCCACATTGCGGTCACTTTACTGACGGAGGTTCTACCGCCGCCCGCTCGCCACCTTGCCGACCTCCTGGCAGACCTCCTGATGATGGTCGTCTGCGCTTTCGTGGTCGCTTACGGGACTCGACTTTCCCTGGGAACCATGGGGCAGACCATCAGCGAATTGCCATGGCTACCGGTGGGCCTGACCTATGCTTGGCTACCCCTGGGCGGACTGATCACTCTCCTGTTCGTGATTGAGCGACGGTGGATCGGGCCGCAGCACGAGCGCCGTCTGATGCGATACGAGCAAGACCACGGCGAGACGAGCCAGGGCAGCGAGGGGCTGCGCTGATGGACGCTTTTGTTCTTCTGGGCAGTTTCGCACTGCTGATGATGATTGGTCTGCCCGTCGCCTACTGCCTGGGGCTGGCGGCGCTGATCGGTGCGCTCTGGATCGGTCTACCGCTTGATGCGGTCATGATCCAGATCGGTGCAGGCGTCAACAAATTCTCATTGCTGGCCATCCCATTCTTCGTTCTGGCTGGCGCGATCATGGCCGAAGGTGGAATGGCGCGCCGCCTGGTTGCCTTCGCCGGCGTTTTGGTGGGGTTTATCCGCGGGGGGTTATCACTGGTCAACCTCATGGCCTCCACTTTCTTCGGCGCCATTTCCGGCTCATCAGTCGCAGACACCGCCTCTATCGGATCCGTACTGATCCCTGAAATGGAAAAAAAAGGCTATCCGAAGTCTTTTGCCACAGCCGTCACCGTGAGTGGCTCGGTGCAGGCCATCCTGATTCCGCCCAGCCACAATGCGGTGCTGTATTCGCTGGCTGCAGGCGGCTCAGTTTCAATCGCAGCACTGTTCATGGCGGGTGTTCTGCCCGGCCTGCTGCTGGGTCTCACGCTGGCGATACTGTGTTTATGGAAAGCGCATCGCCATGGCTATCCAAAGGAGCGTGCCATCCCTTTCCGTGAAGCCTGCCGCATCACGATCGATGCGCTCTGGGGCCTGATGACCATGGTGATCATTCTCGGGGGAATTCTCAGCGGCGTTTTCACTGCCAATGAGTCGGCCTCCATCGCGGTGGTCTGGGCCTTTTTTGTCACCATGTTTATCTATCGTGACTACAAGTGGCGTGACCTGCCCAAGCTCGTGCATCGAACGGTCAAGACAGTCACCATCGTGATGATCCTGATCGGGTTCGCCGCCGCTTTCGGATACATCATGACCATGATGCAGATCCCGATGAAGGTTACCGCGTTCCTCACGGAGATCTCCAGCAACAAGTACGTTCTGCTGGCGCTCATCAACATCCTGTTGTTGTTCCTTGGCACCCTCATGGACATGGCGCCCCTGATCCTGATCCTCACTCCGATTCTTTTGCCGGTGGTCAAGCTCATGGGAGTCGATCCGGTGCACTTCGGCATGATCATGATGGTCAATCTGGGCATCGGACTGATCACGCCTCCGGTGGGTTCGGTCCTGTTTGTGGGCAGTGCAATCTCGAAGCTCAAGATCGGGGTCATCACCCGCGCCATGCTGCCCTTCTTTGGCGCTTTGTTTGTCGTGCTCATCATGGTCACGTACCTGCCCTGGCTGTCTCTTTGGCTGCCTCGCGTCATGGGCCTGTAACGCCGTGGGGCAGAAGCATCCGGCATGCGTCTGCATCGCCCGTAGCGGCCAGATCCAGAACCTCAATCGAATGGAGGTGAATGCTTGATGATTCAGCCGCTTTTGCTTCGCGTTCATCCGCATGACAACGTGGCTGTCGTCGCCAATGAAGGGGGGTTGCCGGCAGGCACCGTGATCGGGGCGGGGTGCGTGGGGGCTGGTCTGGTTTTCTCCGAGAAGGTGCCGCAGGGGCACAAGGTGGCTCTACAAAAAATCCCTGCCGGGGAGCCGGTGAGACGCTACCGGGTATCGATTGGCCATGCTCTCCGAGACATCGAGGCGGGCAGCTGGGTGCATGAGCGTCTGCTGCAAATGCCCGAAGCGCGTTCTTTCGATGGTTTACCCGTGGCCTGCGAGCGGCCGGTCGACCTCGGGCCGCTTGAGGGCTACACCTTCGAGGGATACGTCAATTCTGATGGGTCGGTCGGCACGCGCAACCTGCTTGCCATCACCACCACGGTGCAATGTGTGGCCGGTGTTGTGGAAATTGCCGCCGAGCGTATCCGGCGCGAACTGCTGCCGCTGTACCCGAATGTCGACGGGGTGGTCGCGCTCGAGCACAGCTATGGTTGCGGTGTGGCAATCGACGCGGCAGGTGCCGAGATCCCGATACGCACCTTACGGCACATCTCACTCAACCCCAACTTTGGCGGCGAGGTCATGATCGTCAGCCTTGGTTGCGAGAAGCTGCAGCCAGAACGCCTGCTGCCCGTTGGCAGCATTCCGATGACTGCCGGTGGCCAGCCGGCCTTGCATACCGTCTGCCTGCAAGACGCTCAACACGTTGGCTTTGCCTCGATGATCGACAGTATCGTGTCCAGCGCTCGCCCCCACCTGGAGCGGCTCGATGCGCGGCGGCGCCAGACGGTGCCGGCAAGCGAGTTGGTGGTGGGTGTGCAGTGCGGTGGCAGCGATGCGCTGTCGGGGGTAACGGCCAATCCGGCCGTTGGTGCCATGACTGACCTGCTGGTACGAGCGGGGGCCACGGTGATGTTCTCCGAAAACACGGAGGTACGCGATGCGGTTGATCAGCTGACCGCGCGCGCAGCGACCCCGGAGGTCGCTCAGGCCATCGTGCGCGAACTGGCCTGGTATGACCAGTACCTGCACCGTGGGCAGGTCGATCGGAGCGCGAACACGACGCCTGGAAACCGGGCCGGCGGCTTGTCCAATATCGTCGAGAAGGCCATGGGCTCTATCGTCAAGAGCGGCAGCGCCGTCATCTCGCATGTGCTGCCGCCCGGAGAAAAGTTACGCCGCGACCAGCGCGGGCTCGTGTTTGCGGCCACACCGGCCAGCGATTTCATTTGCGGTACCCTGCAGCTGGCAGCCGGTATGACTCTGCATGTCTTTACCACTGGTCGCGGGACGCCCTACGGCCTGCAGGCCTGCCCGGTGCTCAAGGTGGCCACGCGCACCGATTTGGCCCGCCGCTGGCACGACCTGATGGACGTCAATGCGGGACGCATCGCAGAGGGCCAGATCAGTATCGAACAGGCGGGCAGGGAACTCTTCGATCTGCTGCTCGACGTGGCCAGCGGCAGACGCACTTGGGCCGAGCGATGGCGACTGCACAACGCACTGGTGCTGTTCAATCCGGCGCCGGTGACCTGAGCGCGGTTCGTGTCGGTTCGTGTGCTCAATCCGGATGCGTTTACGGGCCAGGTTGATGGCCGCGAGGTTTCGCTGCATATCCTGCGATCAGGGCCTCTGCAGGCTGCCATCTGCAATCATGGTGCGCGTCTGTTGCAATTAGCAGTGCCAGACCGATTCGGACAGGCGCGTGACATTGTCCTCGGCTACGACAGCCTGGGGCAGCTGTTATCCGGCCTGCCATCTATGGGTGCCTTCATCGGGCGTTACGCCAATCGTATCGGCCGCGGTCATCTTCATCTTGATGGGCGCCGCCATCAGCTGCCCATCAATGAGGGGCCGCACTGTCTGCACGGCGGCCCGGGCGGCAGCCGACACCAGGTCTTCAGCGTCCTGGACAGCCAGGAGAACCGCTTGCGGCTCGGCTGGCGCTTCGGCACCGACAGCGACGGCTTTCCAGGCGAGGTTGATGTCGAGCTTGAGTACATGCTTGACGATTGCTCGCTAACGGCCAGCTACACCGCAAGTGTTCACCGGGAAGCCACCCCACTGAGTCTGACCTGTCACCCCTTCTTTAATCTTGAGGGGACTCAGGCACCCAGCGCGCTTGATCACAGTCTGCAGATTCTGGCCAACGCATTTGTGCCGATCGATCAAAGTCGGATACCGCTCGGTCATCGGGAGCCAGTGGCCGGTACGGCCTTCGATTTTCAGCAGTCGCGGTGGCTGCGCGGCGCGCTTGAACAGGACCACATGCAGCTCAGGCTGGGTAGCAGCCCCGGTTTCGATCATGCGTTCAGCACGCCAGGCGAGCCTGGGCTTGTGAAGTTGCAGGCCCGCCTGTTCGCGCCAGGCAGTGGAATCATGATGGAAGTCTGGTCGGATGCGCCGTGCCTGCAGTTTTACAGCGGTGCCGCCCTCGATGGACAACTGCCTCGACATGCCGGCAAGCATGGACAGGTTTATCGCAGCGGTGCAGCGCTGTGCCTGGAGCCGCAGCAGTACCCGGATGCGCCTAACCAACCGCTTTTTCCGTCCTGCATTGTTTACCCGGGTGAGCGGTTACAGGGGCGGATCGAATATCGCTTTTCAGCAGGCGACCACGCCACGCCAGCAATAACCAGCCGCGCCGTGTAAGTCGCTGCAACCCGGCGCACCCTCCTGATCCCGAAAGCCGGTTTGACGCCTCAGGCGTGAGCATGCCAGCATCGCCGCCCCGACCTGGAACTTTCTGACTGGGAATTGACTGGTCGTGAGCTTGCAGCCATGCCCTGCCGGGCCGCGAGCCTCGATCGGCCACCTCACCCTCTTCCGACCCGATGAGTCCACACGATGACGCTGCCGCCCATTCTTGATGCCCTGCCACCGCTCGCCTCGCTGATCCGCGCGGGCGATGCCGTCATCATCGGCCAGGCAGGCGCCGAACCCCTTACCGTGACCCGCGCCCTGGTTGAGCAGGCCGACACGCTGGCTGGCCCGGTCGATGTGTTCCTGGGCGCAGTGCTGTCGGACACCTTTGCGCGGGCCCTGCATCCGAATCTGCGCCCGGGCGGCTACGGCATCATGGGCGGCGCCGCCAAGGGCTTTGCCTCGCAACCGGGCTCGATCGTGAACGTCACGCCCACCCCCTATCGCGAGCTCGAAGGCGCTTTTGGCGCCGGGCGGCTGCGTGCCGATGTCGTCATGCTGCAGCTGGCCGTGTCGGCCGACGGGCGCCGGCTGAGTCTTGGCATGGCCAACGATTACGTCGTCACGGCCGCACGGCGCGCGCGCTGCGTCATCGCCGAGATCCACCCTGCTGCACCGTTCACACCCAGCACCGAAGCCGACGCGGCAAGCCTTCGGATCGATATCGCGGTGCGAGCCGCCGGGCCGGCCGTGCAATCGCCCACGATGGCCCCGGAAGAAGCCGAACGCCGAATCGCAGCGCATGTGGCGGCGGTGGTCCCCGACCGGGCCACGATCCAGATCGGGCTTGGCGCATTGCCCGATGCGGTGCTGGGTTTACTTCGCCAGCATAAAGATCTGGGCCTTCACAGCGGGCTGGTGGGTGACAGTGCCATTGCGTTGATCGAGTCGGGCGCGATCACCAACGCCTACAAGCGCCTGGACACCGGATTCTCGGTTACCAACACGTTGGGCGGCACCGAGCGCGCCCATCGTCATGTTCATGACAACGCGCAGTTTCTGATTCGCCCGGCAACCTACACACATCATCCGGCCACGCTTGCCGCGCTCTACCGCTTCCATGCAGTCAATTCAGCGCTTGAGGTCGACGTGACCGGACAGGCCAACGCCGAGCACGATGGCCGCACCTGGCGGGGCGGCCTGGGCGGTCTGGGCGATTTCGTTCGCTGCGCGCGATTGTCCGAGGGTGGCCGGGGCATTGTTGCGCTGGCATCGACCTCGCGCGATGGCAAGCGCAGCCGAATCGTGGCCTCCACCTCGCGGGGTCAGGTCACCCTGGGGCGCGGCGATGCCGATATGGTGATTACCGAGTGGGGTGTGGCGGATCTGCGCGATGCAACCTTCGGCGAGCGTGCCAAGCGGATGATCGCCATCGCCGATCCGCGTTTCCGCGAGCAACTCGAACGCGATTGGCATGCGCTGAGCGGCGCCGCTTGAGGCTGGGTTGAAGCGGCGCTGACGCCTCGCTGAGCCCACGTTCAAGCGGCGACAGGGCACCCTTCAGGCTGTGTCAGGGCTGCGGCCCTGCGCGGGCGGCCAGCGCTTGCGCGATGGCGCGCTGCCTGCGCCACAGCATAAGCGCGCTCGCGATGCTGACCATCCCATAGGCAGCGAGCGAGGGCCGCGGACCGAACAGTTCGGTGAGCCAGCCCACCACAAAGCCGCCCACCGGCATGGTGCCCAGGAACGCCATCATGTAGAGCGAGATTGCGCGGCCGCGAAGCCGCTCATCGACCAGGCTCTGCAGCAGCGTGTTGGTTCCGGCACCGGTCACGATGACGCCGAACCCCACCGCCATGAGCGCAATGGCAGCCAGCGGCAGCGAGGGGCTGAGCGCAAACACCGTGAGCCCGATGCCGGCTGCAAACGAACCGAGATTGATCACGCGCGCAATGCCAGCGGTTGAACTGCGCGCAGCCAGCATCATGGTGCCCACCAGCGCACCGGCACCGGCGCAACTGACCAGCAGCCCCTGCAGCCGCGCATCCCCACCGAACACCTCGCGCGCGAACACTGGCATCATCGCCTGATAGTTGGGCGCGCAAAACGAGACCAGCACCAGGTTGATCATTGCGAACCGGGCGGGCAGCGTGCTCCAGACCCATTCAAAGCCTTCGGCGAATTCACGCAGAAGCGACTGGTTCGAACGCGCCGCGCGACTCGATGGCAGACGCGAGAGCGAAACAATCACCGCCAGATAGCTGACGGCATTCAACACAAAGCACCAGCCCTCGCCAATCCAGACCAGCAGCACGCCCGCGATGGCGGGCCCCGCGAATCGGCCAAGATTCATCACCAGTGAATTGAGTGCGATGGCGTTGTGCAGCTCTGCCGTACCGCCCACCATCACGGGCAGGAGCGAATGGCGCGCTGGCCCATCAAACGCATTGGCGATGCCCTGAATCAATGCGAGCCAGACCACATGATGCGGCTCGACCCAGCCGCCAAGCGTCAGCACCGCCAATGCAATCGCCTGCAGCATCTGCGCGCCCTGCGTCAAAAGCACCATCGTGCGGCGATCAACCCGATCGGTGACCAGCCCCGCGAGCGGCGCCACCACCAGAATGGGGATGAACGATGCAAACGTGACCAGCCCGAGCATGACCGCCGAGTCGGTGAGCCGGTAGACCAGCCAGGACTGCGCGATCGATTGCAGCCAGAACCCGATCACCGAGATCGTCTGGCCGAAAAAATAGTGGCGAAAGCGCGGGTGATCGAGCGAGCGAAAAATTTTCACGGTCGCGGTTCGACCGCCTGCATGGGCTCAGGCGACCAGCGTGGCAAGCTGCTCAGCAAGGCCTTCGGTGGGCGGGCGCTTGAAGCCGCCTTTGGCAAAGCGCAGCCAACGTCCCTGAACGAACGCGATCACGACGGCCGCGCGCGCGCCCGCATCGGTATCGGCGGCCAGAACACTCTGCGCCACCGCAACCCGAAACGACTGCCGCAGCGATGCCTCGATGCGATCGACCAGCTGATTGATTCGCACCTGAAGCCGATCGTCTTCGGTGACGAGCGCATCACCGATCAGCACCCGCGTCATGCCCGGATTGCGCTCAGAGAAGTTGAGCAGCATGGCGATGATGTCGCGCAGTTGTCGCTGGCCATCTTCCTGCGCGCTGGTGATCTGGTTGATGAGCCCGAAGATGGTGGACTCAATGAATTCGATCAGGCCCTCGAACATCTGGGCCTTGCTCGCAAAGTGCCGGTACAGCGCGGCCTCCGACACCTTGAGCCGGGCTGCAAGCGCGGCGGTGGTGACGCGCTCGCCTCCGGGCTCCTGCAGCATCGCTGCAAGCGCCTGCAAAATCTGCAGCCGCCGCTCGCCTGGCTTGGGCCGGGCGGGCTTGGAGCTTGCAGAAGCGTCGGGAACGGGAGCGGCGGCGGTGTCCATGTCAGAAGGTGGAGCGCGACGGCACGCGGCGCGAAAGCTGACCGATTGATTGTACTTGAAGCTCCACCCGCCGTGATGAACCCGCGCGCGCGCGACGCGATACCGGCTTTCGCGCCTGGTTCAGTGCGCTCGCCAGCACTGTGCGAACCCCTGCCGCATGCGCGCCCGCGAGATTGGCCACGGTGTCGTCCACCAGCACGCAGCGCGAGGGATGGGTGCGCAGCCGTGCCGCCAGCCGACGCATCATCGGCGATGAAGGTTTGGGCTGAAAGCGGCCGGCAAAGCGCATCGCTTCAATGGGCACGATCGCCTCGATGCTGCCCGCGATACCCAGTGCGCGCACCACCGACCGGGCGTAGTGCCAGGGTCCGTTGGTGACGATGATCCGCCGACCGGGCAACCGGCCGAGCGAGCGCGCAAGCGCCGGGCTGCGCCGCACCAGCCGATGCATGTCGGGAAATTGATGGGTTTCGCGCAGATAGTGGTGCGGGTCAACCTGATGATGCGTGACCAGACCGAGCAGCGTTGCGCCATAGCGGCGCCAGTAGGAGAGCCTGAGCGCGCTCGCCTCGGCGCGCTCAAGCCCAAGATGACGGGCCACATAGTCCGTCATTGCCGCATCGATTCGCGGCATGATCGAGGGCTGCGCGTCGTGCAGTGTGTCATCGAGATCGAGCAGCCAGATGCGCTGCGCCGCCCGACGCGGGCTGGTCGGTGCGGTAAGCGGCCTGCGCAGTGCGCGCATGCGCGGTGCGTCAGTGACTGCGAATCATGGTGCCCACCCCGTGATCGGTCATGATCTCGAGCAGCAGGCAATGGTCGACGCGGCCGTCAATGATGTGAACCGAGTTCACACCGGCCCTGGCTGCATCGAGCGCAGACGAAATCTTGGGCAGCATGCCGCCGGAAATGGTGCCGTCGGCAAACAGCTCATCAATGCGGCGCGCGGTAAGCCCCGTGAGCAGCTTGCCGGACTTGTCGAGCACGCCCGCGGTGTTGGTAAGCAGCACCAGCTTTTCAGCCTTGAGAACCTCGGCCACTTTGCCCGCCACCACATCGGCATTGATGTTGTAGGTTTCGCCATCGGCACCCGACCCGATCGGCGCGATCACCGGAATGAAACCATTGGAGGTAAGCGTGTGCACGATGCCGGGATCGATGGATTCGATTTCGCCCACCTGGCCGATATCGACCTCTTCGCCAGGCTGTTCGGGCAAAGTCATCCTGAGCTTTCTCGCGCGAATCAGGCCACCGTCCTGGCCGGTGAGGCCAACCGCCCGGCCACCCGCCGTATTGATGAGTTCAACGATTTCCTTGTTGACCTGGCCGGCGAGCACCATCTCGACGATATCCATGGTCTCGGAATCGGTGACACGCATGCCCTGAACGAACTCGCCCTTTTTGCCGACCCGCGCAAGCAGCTGCTCGATCTGGGGGCCGCCGCCGTGCACCACTACCGGGTTCATGCCAACGAGCTTCAACAGCACGACGTCGCGTGCGAAGCTCTGTTTGAGCAGCGGGTCGGTCATCGCATTGCCGCCGTACTTGATCACCAGAATGCGGCCGTGAAAGCGACGGATGTAAGGCATTGCCTCAGCAAGGATCTCCGCCTGCAGGGCAGGGGCAATCGGCGTCTTGTCGGTCATGGTCGGGCTCCGCGGAGCGGTCTACAGAATGTAGCGGGCAAGATCGTCGCTGCGCGCAACCTCGGCGAGTCGGGCATCGACGAATGCCGCATCAATGATCACGGTGTGTCCGGCCCGGGCGTCCGCATCAAATGACACCTGCTCGAGCAGACGCTCCATAACCGTGTGAAGCCTGCGCGCACCGATGTTCTCGGTGCGCTCATTGACCTCGAAGGCAATATCGGCGAGCCGTCGAACGCCCTCTGCGGTGAAATCAAGCGTGACGCCTTCGGTGGCAAGCAAGGACTGGTACTGGCGAACGAGGCTTGCGTCGGTATCGCCCAGAATGCGCACAAAATCGTCAGGCGTGAGCGCCTGCATCTCAACGCGAATTGGCAATCGGCCCTGCAGCTCGGGAATCAGATCGGACGGTTGCGAGAGATGAAACGCGCCCGAAGCAATGAACAGAACATGGTCGGTGCGCACCACGCCGTAGCGGGTGTTGACAGCCGTACCCTCGATGAGGGGCAGCAGATCGCGCTGCACACCCTGACGCGAAACGTCTGCGCCCTGATGCTCGCCGCGGCTTGCCACCTTGTCGATTTCATCGATGAAGACAATGCCGCTCTGCTCGGCCGCCTCGATCGCACGAGCGCGCACCTCTTCTTCATTGACCAGGCGCGCGGCCTCTTCCTGAGCGAGCGTACGCATCGCCTCGGCCACGGTCATCTTGCGAGCGGCGCGCCGGCCGGGCATCTGCGAGAACAATGACTGCAGCTGCTGGCTGATGTCGTCCAGGCCCTGCTGGCCGCCCGCACCCAGGCCCAGCGGCATGACTTGAGGCGCAGCCATCGTGACCTCGATTTCAATTTCGCGCGAATCAAGCTCGCCTTCGCGCAGGCGCTTCCTGAGCTTCTGGCGCGCGGCTGATTCGGCGGGCGATGCAGGCTGTGCGGGCGCGGGCGGTTCGGCCGCCCCCCCAAAAAAAGGAAACGCCGCTGCCGGTGAGGCCGGCCGCGCGGGCGGTACCAGCACATCGAGAACCCGCTCTTCGGCTGCATCGAGCGCACGCGCCTGCACCTCGACCATCGCCCGCTCGCGCACCTGCTTGATGGCGGTTTCGACCAGGTCGCGGATGATGGTGTCGACATCGCGCCCGACGTAACCCACCTCGGTGAACTTGGTGGCTTCAACCTTGATGAAGGGTGCCTGCGCAAGCCGGGCGAGCCGGCGCGCGATCTCGGTTTTTCCCACGCCGGTCGGCCCAATCATCAGGATGTTCTTGGGCGTGATTTCGGCGCGCATCGGACCCTCCACCTGCTGACGCCGCCAACGGTTTCTGAGCGCGATTGCAACCGCGCGTTTGGCCTGCGCCTGCCCGACGATGTGTTTGTCGAGCTCGGCCACGATCTGGGCCGGCGTGAGCGTGGCAGCTTCAGGCACCGACCGTGCCCTCCAGCGTTTCAACCGTGTGGTGCTGGTTGGTGTAGATGCACAGCTCGCCCGCAATCGTAAGTGACTGCCGAACGATTGCTTCGGCATCGAGCGCGGAATGCGACATAAGCGCAAGCGCTGCCGCCTGCGCATAAGGCCCGCCGCTGCCGATTGCAATCAGACCGTGCTCGGGTTCCAGCACGTCGCCATTGCCGGTAATGATTAGCGAGGCCTGCGCATCGGCCACGGCAAGCATGGCCTCGAGCCTGCGCAGCATTCGATCGGTTCGCCAGTCTTTGGCAAGCTCAACTGCCGAGCGCACCAGGTGGCCTGAATGCTTCTGCAGTTTCGCCTCGAAGCGTTCAAACAATGTGAATGCGTCGGCCGTGCCGCCGGCGAATCCAGCCAGCACCTTGCCATCGTGAAGGCGCCGCACTTTACGCGCGCTCGCCTTGATCACGATATTGCCGAGCGTGACCTGCCCGTCACCGCCCAACGCAACGCAGCCGTCGCGTCGGACCGAAACGATGGTCGTGCCGTGGAACTGTTCCAATCAGTCGCCGTAGAGCTTTTGCCGCAGCTCACGCCGCTGCTGGGCCTCGAGCGACAGCGTGGCCGTGGGCCGCGCGAGAAGGCGCGGCAATCCGATGGGCTCGCCGGTTTCTTCGCAGTAGCCGTAATCGCCGGAGTCGATCCGGGAGATGGCCTGTTGAATTTTCTTCAGGAGCTTGCGCTCGCGATCGCGCGTACGCAGTTCGAGCGCATGCTCTTCCTCGATCGTGGCGCGGTCGGCCGGATCGGGAACGACCACGGTTTCTCGCAGGTGCTCGGTGGTTTCACCGGCGTTGTGGAGAATCTCGCGCTCCATCTGCTGCAGCAGTTCGCGGAAATACGCGCGCTGCGCATCATTCATGTAGGCCGACTCGGGCATGCGCAAGAGCGCTTCCTCATTGAGCGGCTTTTTGTCTTTCGTGGCTGCCATGTCAAATCCTGCCTGATTGATCAGCCTACGCGAGGCACTGTTCGAGGCCTTTGATGAACATGTCCTTCGGCAGGTTGCGTCCGATGAACACCATTTTGTTGGAGGGCTTTTCTCCGGGCTGCCAGCGCCGACCCAAATCGGCACCCATCATCATGTGGACGCCCTGGAAGACGGTCTGACGATCGGACCCCTTCATGAAAAGCACGCCTTTATACCTTAACAAGTCCGGACCGTAAACCTGAACCAGTCCGGACAGAAAGTCTTCGAGTTTGCCTGGATCAAACGCGCGATTGGACCGGAACACGAAAGATTGGATGCTGTCGTCGTGCTCATGCTCATCGCTGTCGAGGAACTCAGGATCGATCTCGAGTATTGCATTGAGATTAAAACCGCGGATATCGAGAATCTCGTCAATCGGTGCGTTGCCGAAATGCACCGGGCGAATCGGGGCCCGGGGGTTCATCTGGCGCAACCGTGACTTGAGCGCGGTATGCTCCTCTTCGGTGACCAGGTCCACCTTGGACATCAGGATGCGGTCGGCAAAGCCCACCTGCTCCTGTGCTTCGCGTCGCTCGACGAGCTGCTGGGGTGCGTGCTTGGCATCAACCACCGTGATGATTGCATCGAGCAGATAGCTGTCGGCGATGTCGTCATCGACAAAAAATGTCTGAGCGACCGGGCCGGGATCGGCCATGCCGGTGGTCTCGATGATGACGCGATCGAATGCGATATCGCCCTTGCTGCGACGCTGTTGGAGGTCGCCGAGAATACGGATCAGGTCACCGCGCACCGTGCAGCAGATGCAGCCATTGTTCATCTCGACGATCTGCTCGTCGCGTTCCTGGAGCAGCAGGTCGTTGTCAACGCCTTCTTCGCCGAATTCGTTTTCGATGACCGCGATCCGGTGGCCGTGCTGCTCGCTCAGGATGCGCTTCAGAAGCGTGGTTTTCCCGCTGCCAAGAAAGCCGGTGAGAATGGTGACGGGAATATGCGTGGTGGACATGGCCTTGCAACCTCATGATCAATCGATCGGGTGCGGCGGGCGGGCCGCTTCCGGGCGCAAGATTCTACGCGCGCTGCGCAGGCTTTGCCCGATCCGCACAGGGCTTTGTGTCACCCGGCACGATTGGCCGCAAACAGTTTCACAGCCGCGCGAGCAGCAACCCCTTCAGATACTCGCCTTCGGGATGCGTCATCGACACCGGATGGTCTTCGCCAGCGGCCAGTCGCTCAAGCATCTGGGCGTCAACCCGGGCATCGATCACCGCGCCTGCAACCACTTTCTGGAACAGGTCGACCGACACCGCGCCCGAACATGAAAACGTCAATAACCTGCCATCCGGTTCGAGCAGCCTGAGCGCCGCCAAGCTTAACTGCTTGTAGGCCCGGGTGGCCCGATCGAGGTGCTGGACCGATGGCGCAAACTTTGGTGGGTCGAGCACGATCAGATCAAACCGCTGGCCGTCGGCGGCAAACCGTTTCAGCGCGTCAAAAACATCCCCCTGAATCCAGTGTGCGGGCGAATCGATGGAATTTAATGCTTGTTGCGTCTTTGCAACGGCCAGCGCCTCGGCGCTCGAATCAATCGACCAGGCTGCAGCAGCGCCAGCCGACAAAGCCGCCAGGGAAAACCCCCCGGTGTAACAAAAACAGTTGAGCACCCGCTTGCCGGCGGCGAGCTGCGCAAGGCGTCGACGGTTGTCGCGCTGATCGATGTAAAAGCCGGTTTTATGGCCGCGCACCACATCAACCTGATAGCGAACCCCGTCTTCGATGATGTCCACTGCGGCAACGGGCACAGCGCCACGCAGCGCCCCTTCCCGGCTGGGCAGGCCCTCCCGCTGGCGCGAGGCCGCATCGGATCGCTCGTAAACCCTGGACGCGCCGGTGGCGGTCACCAGCGCATCGACAATCGCCTCGCGTCGAGCATCAACGCCGGCAGCCATCAACTGAACCACCAGCTGATCCGCATAGCGATCGACGATCAGGCCCGGCAGGCTGTCGGCCTCACCGAACACCAGCCGAATCGCATCGGTTCGACGGGTCAGATGCGCGCGGCGCGCGACCGATGCGGCGACTCGCGCGCTCAGCCACGCATCATCCGGAATTTCATGTTCGAGAAATGACCACGCGCGCGCCCGAATCGTGGATTCGGGACTGAAGGCCGCCCAGGCAAGAAAGCGCTGATCGGCACCCACCACCCGCACCAGATCGCCGGGCGCAGGTCGGCCGATCACACGGGCCACCGCACCGGCGTATATCCAGGGATGTCGCCGCTGCAGCGATCGCTCTTTACCGGGGCGAAGTTCGAGCGTTGCAACCGGCGTCATGGGCGCTCCGCGTTGGGATCGGGCGGGGGCTCAGCGGCCCGAGCCTGCGCCTGTGTAGGGGCATGGACCTCTGCCTGCGCGTGCGCCTCTGCCTGCGCGTGCGCCTCTGCCTGCGCGCGGCCCTGTCCGTGGCCCTTGGCCGCGTCGGGCGTCGCGTCGGGCGTCGCGTCGGGCGTCGCGTCGGGCGTCGAGGTCGCCGCTGCATCGCGACGGCGTGCCCGCGGATGCGCTGCGTCGTAGACCGCGGCCAGGCGCTGAAAATCGAGCGCGGTGTACACCTGGGTACTGGCGATGCTGGCATGACCAAGCAGCTCCTGTACCGCGCGCAGGTCACCGCTCGATTGCAGCAGGTGGCTCGCAAAAGAGTGGCGAAGCATGTGCGGATGCACATTGGCAGGAATGCCCTGTGCGATACCGCGACGCTTCAGGCGAAGCTGTACCGACCGCGCCGACAGACGCGTACCCCGGCTGGACAAGAACAGCGGACGCTCGTCCGAAGCGGGCCTATCAGTGAGGAAGCGCTCACGTTCAGCGAGCCAGCCGCCCAGCGCAGCGAGTGCGTCGCGGCCCACCGGAACGCTCCGCCGCTTCGAACCCTTTCCGGTAACGATCACTTCAGCCTCGTCCAGGCTCAGCCAGCTGACCGAGCGGGGCACACCCGACGCCGCCTCGAAATGGCGCACGTCCAGACTCGTGAGCTCGGTCAGCCGCAAACCCGAGGAGTAGAAAAGCTCCGCGATCGCGCGGTCCCGGATCGCCTCGAAGCCCTCGGCCTGTGGGTCGCTCACCAGCCTGACCGCCTGGTCCGGGGCCAGGGCCGAAGGCAGGCGTCGCGGCTGCCGGGGCGCCCTGACCCCGCGGGCCGGGTTGCCAACCAGGCCGCGGTGTTCAGCCAGCCAATCGAAAAACCCCCGCCAGGCCGACAGCCGGCGCGCGATGCTTCGCGCTGACAACCCCTCGCGGCTGGCGCGCGCCACCCAGCCGCGCACGGCGCGTTCGTCGACGCGGTGCCAGTCCGGCACGCGCCGGTCGGCCGAACGCCCGATGGCGATGTCGATCAGATGGACGAGGTCGGCGCGATACGCGGCAAGCGTCTGGGGTGAGTAGCTGCGCTCGACGCGCAGCTGTTCCAGATAGGGCACAACATCGGCCTCAGGTCCAGACAATGCGTTCGCATCGCCGGTGACACCCGACGCCTGCCCGGTCATTGGGGCGACTCGGCCAATCTCCCACCGACAAGCCCAGGCATCGGTCAGCTCGACTCGGCCAGCCGCCCGAGCGCCGCGCTGGCAAGCTCGGCGATTCGCGCGAGAAACGACACGCCCATTCCGGAGTGGAACCGGTCGGCGTCCCCCGAGCCCAGTACCAGCAGCCCGAAACTGATCGGGCTGACACCGTGCCGCATCGGCAAAAGCGCAAGCGAGCGCGCATCAGCGCCCGCGTTGGGTAACCATCCGGCAAAGCGCAAATCGCCACGCGGCCCGCAGTAAGGCATGCGCATGGCATCGACCTGATCGATCCACTCGGCTGGCGCTGAACGCGTCCATTCGGGAGACAGGACACCGGGCTTGACCCGCCACAGCCTGAGCGCGACCAGCGGCACCGAAAAACCCGACCGCATGCCGTCCACCACAATGCCCGGCACGCGCTCCGGCGACTCGGCCAACAGCAGATCACGCGTCCATCGCTGCAGCCGCTCGCCGATCGCATCGTTTTCCTTGCCGGTGTGAACCAGCTCGCCAAACCGACGCTCGATATGCCGCAGCTTGTCGCGCAGCACCTCGAGCTGACGCTCGTGCAGCGAGATAGCGCGATTGCCGTGCGCAGGCGAAAACCGCATGCTGGCAAGCAACTCGGGGCGCTGTTCAAAAAAATCGGGGTGATCGCTGAGATAGGCGGCGACCTGTTCGTCTTGGCTCTCGGGTTCGCTCATTGGGGGGAACGCTCCGTTTGACGGGGCTGGTTGGAAATTACGGGCGGGTGCTGGGCGGGCCCGTCCTGCTGCAATTCAATGTCGCCTTCGAACACGGTGGTGGCCGGACCGATCATCCGCACCGACTCGCCGGGTTGCCAGGCAATCGACACCACGCCGCCTCGCATATGAACATCGACCGGCGAGGCAACGCGCTGCTGCCTGATCGCAGCCACTGCCGCCGCACATGCGCCGGTGCCACAGGCCAGGGTCTCGCCAACACCTCGCTCCCACACCCGAAGCGCAATCGAATGAGGGCCCGTGACCTGCATGAAGCCCACATTGACCCGGCGCGGAAAGCGGCGATGGTGCTCGATCTGCGCGCCCTCGGCCTGAACGGGCGCGCGCTCAACATCCTCAACCGTCAGCACCGCATGCGGGTTGCCCATGGACAGCGCCGATACCCAGCGCACGGCTTCGCCCAGCTCCAACGGCCAGAGCGTGTCCGCGCCAGCCGTCCGCGGCGCCAGGCCGGTGGCATCAAAGGGCACCCGAGGCGGCTCAAGGATGGGCTGGCCCATGTCAACGCTCACCCGGCCATCGGGCGCGATCGACAGTTCAAGCACGCCCGACAGCGTCTGCACCCTGACTGTGTCACGATCGGTAAGCCCGTGATCGCGCACATAACGGACAAAACAGCGCGCGCCATTGCCGCAGTGTTCGACCTCGTCGCCGTCGGCGTTGAATATCCGATAGCGAAAATCAATGCCCGCCGCGGGTGAGGGCTCAACCAGCAGTACCTGATCAGCGCCGATCCCAAAGTGCCGATCGGCGAGCTGGCGCACGACGGCAGGCGTTAACGCCACGCGCTGGCGCACGCCATCGAGCACGACAAAGTCGTTGCCAGAACCCTGCATTTTGGTGAACCGCAGCCTCATAAGCTCGA
>VGHA01000052.1 GCA_016868375.1 Betaproteobacteria bacterium
ACGGTGGCCTTCTCGCCATTCGACAGCGTGACCTGCTCGCCCGAGCGCTTGGTAAACGCCATGGAGGCCGACATCTGCAGCACACCGCCGAGATTGATCTCGGCATAGCCGACCTTGGCCTGGATGATGTCCGACTCGAAGTCGATGAACACCATGTTATTACCGCCGGCAGGCAGAGCGAAGCCGGCGAAATCGATCTTGCCGTTCTGGTTACGGTCTTCGCTCAGATCGAGCAAACCATCGCCGTCGAGGTCTTCGCCCGGATCAAGTCGGAGATTGCCGTTCTTGTCTTCGCCGAAGTCAAGTTTGCCGTTGCCGTTAACGTCTTCGGTGAAGTCCTTGAAGCTGCTGCTCTTCTTGTAGTTGATGACCGGCGGTCCGAAGACCTGCAGCGCAATGTTGATGGCTGGATCGCTGACAACGAAGGTGTTGATGTTGACCTCAACATCAAACACTTCGGCAGACAGAACGGCTTCGTCGATACCCACCAGACCCGCACGTTCAATCGAGGCTTTGGCAGACATCCAGTACGGCGACGCAGCTTCAAGGATGGGGTGAATCGCAAGCTGCATCGGCTTCATGATCGCGAAGCCGAAATCGACGTTGCGAATTTCGAGGCCGACTGCGCTCTCGTTCACCGAGTCAAGGATGCCGTCTGGCGCGTCTTCGCCCGGATCCAACAGACCATTCTTGTTGAGGTCTTCGCCCTCGTCGAGACGCCCGTTACCCAGCACGTCATTGCCGTAGCGATGGGGGCCACCGATGCCGGCAAAACCAACCAGGTTTGCACCACCCAGGGTAAGCGCCTGGACGTTGAGATTCAGATTGGTGAAGTCGATATCGCCCAACGAATCGCCAGCGACAGCGGTGATGTCGGTGAGTAGCGGTTTCAGACCGCCCGGATCAATGTTGACATTGAAAATTTCGCCCTTGCGGAAGGCAAGTGAGCCGCGCAGGTGGACGAAATCAGCCAGCGATATTTCCGCCAGCCCGATGTCCAGCCCCATGACGGGCGGACCATCGAAATCAAGCGTGAGCGGATCGTCACCCACCCCAACCACATGGCCTTTGCGCTCGGTGATCTGGCCGGTGGTGGGGTTGATGGAGCGTGAGGTGATGCCTGAATAGATAGGCATCGCACGAACGAACTGAATCGGTCCCGCGGGCGTCTGGATCTCAGGGCCCCAGAACCCGCCTTCATTGAGCTGGACGACGATGTCGCGGCCGAGGATCTTGAGGAAGTCCCCAAAGCCGTACGCGCCGAGTTCGTCGGCCGATGCCTTCAGTGTGACAACTGGCTTGACGGTGTCCTTGAACAGCTTTCCGAAGATGCCCGGCAGCGTCGGCTTGTACATGCCGATCGCAAGATCGAGATCCTGGAAGCCGAACCCGATAAGCGACTGGTCCGCGAGTGGTCGATTGAAATCGGGCTTTCCGCCTGCACCCACAAACACGTTGACGTTGGCCGCCGAAAACGACACGCCCTGATACTCAACGTCATACATCCGGGTGAAGTCGGACGACACCCCCAGCAGACGCTGAACCACATTGAGATCGTCAAGGTCTGGCAGGTCGCTGCCGACCATCGCCTCCGCAAGCGACTGGGTCGCCAGATCCAGCAGTGAATCAAGCGCACCACCAAGCATCGGGTCAACACCCGTGTACGCGTCGGCCTTGAACTTGTCGCCCAGCGTGAGCTTGAAATCACCTTCGAAGAAGACGAAGTCACCGATGTTGATCGACAGATCGGGGATCTGAATGGTGCCAGTGATGCCAGAGACACCAATTGAAATGTCGACGTCCTGCAGGAACTTGATCGCGCCCTTCAGCCACTCGGGTGTACTGACCGAAGGCGTCGGCACGATGTCCTTGAGAAGCTCACCCAGATTGAGATTGATCTCGGGGATCAGGTCGCCCGTGTCGGGCAGCTTGAAGGTGAAGTCGAACCGGGGCAGCTCCAGATTGATGATGTCGAACAGCCCGATGTTGCCCTGCATGCCGATTCGCAGCATGTTGGCATCGAGCTCGGCCAGGTTGAGGCTGCGCGTGCGGCCGATCGGGATGTCCATCCCCGGCTTGCCGCCATCATTGACACTGGAGAAGTCAATAAAGGTTCCAGGAAGCGGGTATACGTCGAGCAGCGCGAGGTTCAGCTGGAAAACGATTTCCTTCGCGTTCAGCGTCAGGTAAGGCTCGGTGCCGACAAGACCGATGTAGTCCGAAGACAGCGTGATGCCGATCATTCGCACCGCATCGAGCTGTTGCCCGGCGATCTGTGGCGAACCCAGCACCAGCGCGAAATCGAGATCTGCAACGGCGAAACCGATCGCATCCGATTTGGGGGTTTCGTCATCGAGACTGCCATCTTCATCCGAGTCCGTGAGATACGGCCCGTTGATGCCCGCGAAGGCGCTGATGTTCTGGCCAGCCAGCACCAGCGACTTGAAGCCCACCCCTGGCATCTTGACGCCGGCAACATAGACGTCGGCGTCGTCGACACGCCGCATCTGGAACGTTAGCCCCCCTTCGAGCGACAGGACATTGAGAACAGAAAGTTTCGCGTAACCGATTGAAGCCGAGATCACCCGGTCATTCATCGAGAACAACATCGGACGATCGGCATCACCGGTGTTGATGGACAACCCAGGAACCGTGCCTCCCTGGGTGAAGTCAGCCGTGAACACCTCGCTCTGCGAGTCGTTCATATAGACATCAAGGTCCTTGAGCTTGGCTGTGATGCTGCTCGGCAGACCGGCAAAGCCAATTTCGTTGGCGCTCGCACGCAGTGCGGTAAACCGCTGGTTCGCAACTAATGCGGTCCGCAGGGCTGCCGCAGGCGAACTGGTGTCAACCTTGGTCTCAAACACCCCGTAGGCAAACGAGAAGTCATCAACGATGACGCCGACTGCATCGGGATTAACCTCATCTTTCGTGTTGACGACCCCGTCACCGTTGGTGTCGGTGCGATATGGGCCGTCTACCCCGATGAACGCCTGAACATTGGTCGCCCCAATGGTCATCGAGGACGCGGGGACATCGTCGACGCGCACACCCAGCGGACCCACCACCCCGATTCGGACGATGTCGCCCTTCTGGAACGCGAACGAGCCAGACAGGTAGACGAAATCAGAAATGCGAAGCGTGGCGTTGCGTAGCGACGCGGCCAGCCTGGGGCCGGTAAAGTCAATCGCGATGGGCTGCGCGCCCGTCTGAACCGAATAACCGCCGGGCCCGAAGCTCTTGACGAAGTCAATCGCTGGATCATCCTGGCTCTTTCCGAGATTGACCTCAAAATCGATCCCGCTGACCGACAGTTCGAAGTCGCTGGGATCGAAGCCATAGATAGCCACCCGGCTCGCGCTTCCCTTGGCCGCTATGTAAGAGTTGCTGGATTTGTCCTTGATGGACATGACGCCGAAGTTGATGCCTTCGGCGCCAAAGCCGTAAAGCTTGGCCGACTGCTGGCTAAGAGGCTTGCTGGGATCGATCGTGTCGTCGGCGTAGCCAATGAACACATCGAGGTTGGCGCCGCCAATGGCGAATCCTGAGGCTTCGCGCACCGGTGCGCCGCGGCTGTCACGCAGCGTGCCGTAATCGGCTTTCTCGAAGGCCAGGGCGCCTCGTACGTACACGAATCGCGAAATCGACAGCAGCGCCTCGCGCACATACACGCCGATCTTGTTGCCCTTCATATCGAAGGTGATCGTTGACGTGCCTGCCGCGACCTTCAGGCCATTGCCCGAATCCGCCACCGAAAAGTCGATGGCCTTACCTTCTTTGCTTGAGCTGTTGTACTCAAAGCGGATATCGGTGAACTGTAGGCGCAGGATGTCGGGGTCGAGCCCGTACAGACGAACACTCGAGGCCGAGGCCTTCACCGCCGTGTAGCTGACGCTCTGTTTGTCGGTCAGCGACAGCACCGAAAACGCGATGCCTTCGGCACCGAAGCCATAGAGCCGATCGGCCTGCGCCTGCAGCGTGCGATTACGATCGATTCCACCATCAGCGTAACCAACGAATACCGTCAGGTTGGCACCGCCGATCGCAAAGCCCTTGGCCTCCTGAACGGTGCTTGTTACACCCTTTTCCGTGGCCTTCAGGCTGTTGCCGTAGTCAACCTTCTCGAAGCTGATCGAACCGGTGACATAGAAGAAACTGGAAATTGCCAGCGTGGCCTTTTCGACATACACGCCAAGCTGATACCCGCGGGAGTCAATCTTGATTGAGCCGCTTGAACCAAGCAGCAAGGCGCCATTGAACGAAGCCGCGTAGTCGAGCGAGCGTTCGTCGGAGTCCTTGCTGTTGTACTTGAAGCGGATGCCTTCCAGCGACAGCTGAAACACGTTCTGATCGAGGCCATAGATGCCCATCTTCTCCATGGCAACGTCGACCGTGGTGTACGACTGGCCCCCGGCGTTGACGAGCACCACACCGAAGTCGACACCTTCAACGCCGAACCCATACAGACGATCAGCCTGCTGTGACAGCGTTCGCGACGAATCGAAGCCGCCATCGGCATAGCCCACAAAGGCCTGAATGTTCTGGCCGGTGATGGCCATCATCGAGGTGGCTTCAACGTCGCTGAGCGTACCCGACTTGGTACGCACCTTCAGCGGCGCGGGCGGTGTGTATTTTTCGAAGCCCAGCCTGCCACTGAAATAGGCGAAATTCAGCAGGCTGAGCGTCACGTCCGCTTCAACACGCAACAGTTCGCCGACCGCGCCGTTGTGGTTGAGCGTGACCTTGCTGGTCGGCCCGGTGGGGATATCGGCCGGCCTTACGGCGAAATCAATGACCTGATCGCCTTCCCTGGTGGCCTGGTTGATATCGACCGACAGATTGCGCAGCGTGGGCAGGAAATCGCCAATGCCTACAAAGCCGAATCGCGTGGCCGACGCCTTGAGCGCAGTCCACTTGCGGCCGGAATCAGCCTTGTCAGTGTAGAACCCGATGCCGAAGTTCACGCCCTCAAGCGACAGCCCGATGGCGCTGGCTGTTCCACCGTTTACGCCGGCGAACGCGTTGACGTTCGAGGCGCCGATGGTGAGGGTTTCGACGTCGATGACCTCGTTCTGCGTTTGGCCAGACTTGCGAGACAGCGCCACCTTGGTGGTGGCTGACTCGATCGAGAAGTTTCCGCTGACCTGGAAGAACCCGAACATGTCGATGGTAAGGCCGGCATCGACACGTACAACCTCGCCCTTGGCACCATCAAGCGCCAGCGCAAGCGACGACGACACGCCAGTGGGCACCGCGAGCACGGTGGCACCCGCAGAGAAGTCAACAACCTGATCGCCTTCCTTGTCGGCCTGATTGATCTTGACACTGAGGTTGTTGGCACTGAGCGTCATGCCACTGATGCCGACGAACCCGGCGCGGGTCGCGCTGGCCTCCAGGCTGGTCCACTTGCGGCTCGTGTCGGTCTTGCCCGTCATGAGCGCCAGACCAAACGCGACGTTCTCGAGCTTGAGGCCAACCTCGTCGGCGGTTCCGCCCCGAATGCCGGCAAACGCAGTCAGGTTTGATCCACCAATGCTCAGCAGATCGACGGCCACGGTCTCTGCAGTGCTGGCGCCTGTTTTCTTGGCCAGCGTGACATTCTGGGAACGCTTCTCAACGGCCAGGTTTCCGTTGACCTGGAAGAAGCCGAAGACATCGAGCGTGAGTGTTCCCGCCGCGCGAATGACTTCGCCCAGCGCAGGGTCAATACTAAGTTTGGTCTCTTTGTTGGTGCCAACAGCAACCGACAGGTCGGTGGCCTTGAAATCGACCACGTCAGTGGCTGCGCCATCTGCCTGGTTGATCAGCACCGCAACATTGGTCGCCTGAATCTTGACCGAGTCGCCCAGCCCAACAAAGGCAACCGAACCGGCTGACGCCTGAAGCGCCGTCCATTTGCGGCTGTTGTTGGCCTTGCTGGTCATCATGGCCAGGCCAAAGTCGACGTTCGACAGCGCCAGGCCGAATCGATTGGCAGTGTTGCCACCAATGCCGGCAAATGCGCTCATGCCGCTGCCGCCAACGGTCAGCAGATCAACATCGACAGTTTCCGCTGCCGCGCTGCCCACCTTGGCAAGCGTGACGGTCTTACTGCTTTTCTCAACCGCCAGCTCGCCAGAGACCTGGAAGAAGCCGAACAGATCGAGGTTGAGCTGACCACTGGCGCGAATCATTTCGCCGCGGCTGCCATCCAACGACAGTTTCAGACCCTTGTTGGTTCCGGTGGCAACAGTCAAATCGGTGGCAGTGAAGTCAACGACATCGGTGGCCGCGCCATCAGCCTGATTGACCAGAACGCCGACGTTGGTTGCGCCGATCTTGAGATCGTCGCCCAGGCCGACAAACGCCACTGAACCGGCAGTGGCCTGCAGCGCAGTCCATTTGCGGCTGGCCTGCGCTTTACTGGTAAGCAGTGCCAGGCCGAATTCAACGTTGGTGAGCGCAAGACCCAAACGATTGGCACTGTTACCGTTAACGCCTGCGAACGCGTTGATGCCGCTGCCACCAATGGTGAGCATGTCGGCTTCAAGCGTTTCCGCGGCGGCGGTGCCGACCTTGGCGAGCGTAATCGTCTTGCTGCTCTTTTCAACCGCCAGGTCACCCGTGACCTGGAAGAAGCCGTACACATCCAGCGTGAGCGTGCCACTGGCGCGCACCATCTCGCCACGGGTGCCATCAAGGCTGATCTTCAATGACCGGCTCGGGCCGGTGAGCACCGAGATATCGCTCTTTGCGAAGTCGATGACGGTGGTGGCCTCACCATTGGCCTGGTTGATCAGGACGCCAACATTGGTGGCGTTGACTTTCAGGTCGCTGCCAAGCCCCACGAATCCAACCGACGCCGCGCTCGCCTGCAGGCCCGTCCATTTACGGGGCGCCGGCTGACCAGGCGCGCCTGAGAGCTGCTCGGTAGCGAGCACCAGGCCGAATTCAACGCCGGTCATCTTCAGACCGAGTTCGTTTGCGCTGCCGCCGTTAAGGCCCGCGAACGCAGTCATGTCGTTCGCGCCGATCGTCAGCAGATCAACGTTGACCGTGCTTGCCGCCTTGGTAACCGTGCCGCTCGAGTTCTTGACCTCATCGGCAAGCTTGACCGAGCCGCTCTTTTTCTCGATGCCAAAATTGCCCTTGGTCTGGAAGAAGCCGAACAGATTGATATCGAGTACGCCGGTGACGCGCATGAAGTCGCCCAGCGCGCCATCGATATTCAGCGTGCTGTTGGTGGTCGGCCCTGTGGGTACCGTCAGGTCGGTGGCGCGGGTGGGATCGGATGCGCCAGTCGTATAGTCAACCACCACCGTGCGCGCGGGCTTGGCCGGCGTGACAATGGTTTTGCCGGGTTGGAACACGCTGAGCGACGCCGCGCTGGTGATGGCGACCGGCGCAACCGATACGTCGGCAACGTTGACGCCCTTCAGCGAGCCACCGAAACCGATTTGCAGCGTTTTGCCTGCCCACAAGACCAGATCCAGCGTGGCTGCAAACCCAGCGCCCACCGCGGTGTTAAGCGCCGCAGCCGCACGAGCAAGAATTGCTTCGACTTCGGCGCGCGACATGTCCGAATTGAGCAAATCGGTCTGAACGCTCTTGCCGCTGTGCGTGAGGGTGAGTTTGAAGCCCACCTGATCCGCATCCGACTGGAGTGAAACCTGTTGAATCTCGCCCGCAGGCGCAACGCCCTGAGTAAGGTTGTAGGGCTTGACCACCCCGAGCTGCAGATTGGCAGAGTAACTGGTGATGTTGGGAACATCGACGCGCGCCAGCGAACCCTGGAAGCTGACGTTGTAGGCCAGGTTTCGGCCGGTGCTTTCGGCAGCATCGAGCACCACCGTGAAATTGCCCGCACCGAAAATCTTGGCGAGACCCGTTTGAATGTTGGTGCGAAGTTGTACGCGATCGCTGGTGTAGGGGATTGGATCGGTCAGCTGGTCAACGCCCTGCGCGTCAGGCACCGAAATTCGGAAGGTGCCCGAGGGCAGCTGCGGATCAACCGATACCGCCGACACCTGCATCAGCGCAATATCAACCCCAGCAAGCGATCCACCAAACTGCACGCGATAGGCGTCAACGCCATCTGCCAATACAGCGATTGTGCCCAGACCGCCGAGGGTCTGCGTACTGCCTGCGGGCGCCGCCGCTCGCAGCGCGTCCTGCACCGTCTGCGCGCTGGCGCCAAAGGCGATCGGCGCAGTGAGATAGTTGAGCCCGGTGCGCAGCACACTGAGGCGGAATGTGCCAGTGGTGGTCTTCGCCGGATCGGCGGCATCGAACTTGCGATCGACCCTCACCCGCTGAACCTCGGCAACCGCTGCCGCGCCGTCTTGCACAAGCTCGTAGTCAAGAGGCGTGTTGAACGCGATCATTCCGTCGCGTATGTTGGTCTGGTCCAGTGCACCGACGAAACTGATGACGTAGCGCTCGCCGTTGCTGGCAGCGAGATCACGTTCGACGCGAATATTCGAAGCGGCAGTTCCCATCAGCGCTGCAAACGCGGACTGCAGGTTTGCGAGCGTCTGGGCGGGATTGCCCGCTACGAACGCCCCGCTACCTTTGGCCGGTGGCGCGCTGGCGCCTTCAACCTTAAGCGCCAGAGGATTGAACGAGGATCCTGCCAACGCTCCAGCGAATTCGATGGTGAAGGTGTCGCTGCTGACCAGCTTTACCTTGGGCACAAGACCCGCTACCGCCGCGAAACCAGCGTCGACCGCCGCTTGGATTGCAGCTTCAGTTGCGCCGCCGGCAATGCGGCCGGTCTGATAAACCTTGCCCTGCCAGGTAAGCGCCAGCCGGAAGCCCTTGTCGATTGCCTCCGGGCCGGCACCGACCCATTGCTTTTGGGCAACGGCATTGACGCCTGGCGTGACGGTACGGATTGCAGCGGCAGCGTTGGTAAGCCCAGCACCGTTGACGGCGATCGCCGCAACATCTTTCTGCGCGAGGCTGCCTGTGAACTGAAGGTCCAGGCCAACCTGGGCACCTGAGGACTGCTGCGCGTTGTAGCCAACTCGAACGTTACCCGCACCGATACTGCTGAGGCCATCGAGCGCGGTCTGTACCCGGCGCGCGAGCGTTGCGCCGTCGCGATCAAAGCTGATTGGCGCGGTGGTTTGCCCGCCATACGACAGCGTGAACGTACCCGCGGGAACCGGCTGCGAGCTGTTGATACTGACCGATAGCAGGTTGACATCAACGGAGGCGAGCGCACCGCCAAAGGTGATGAGGTAGACACCGGCTCCGCTGCTGCCAACCTCAACGCTACCCGCACTGCCCAACGCAGTGTTGAGCGCGTACCGGATGGTGGCGGCATTCGCGCCAAACTCGATACCCGTTGTGGTGAAAGTACGCGTACCGACCGTGAGCGAGAGCGCAAAACTGCCCTTCGCGCCTTTGGTGTCAATGCTGAGCTTCTGCTGCTCGCTTTGCGCAGCCGCCCCCTGCTGCAGGCGGACGTTTGAGAAAGTTTTCGATTCGCTGCGCATCCCGATCGCCGGGATGTCTTTTCCTGCGAGCGCGCCGACAAACTCGACCAGATAGCGATGGCCGGTACCGGTGTAGGTCTTGTCTTCGCTGACCAGAATGGCTTCCGGTCTGGGCTGGTTATTGGTGTAGCCCTTCAGTAGCGCCGCATAGGCATTCTTGAGCTGGCCAATGGTGTCGGCCACGCTTTCAGCGTTGTTGCGATAGGTCCAGGTGGTAGGCAGAACCGGGTTGTCAACAAAGAAAAGCTTGAATCCCTGGAAGCCGAATTTGTTACTGAACGTGACGGCGTAGCGCTCGTTACGGCCGACCCCGCCACCCGGTTGAACGACCGAAACGGTTCCGGTTGCGCCCGAGGCCTGAGCAGCCAGATCACCGGTAAGGACCAGACGTTGAAGTTCACTGACGCCCGCCACAGCCGACTGGTCGGTGCGTACAACGCCACCATCAACGAAGAACACGTCATAGGTGCCGGATTGCGCGGGCCGAGTGAAGGTGATTGACGAAATCTCGGTAAGACCCGCCTGGGGCGCGACCGGCGTGGTGATGCTGACAGCGACCGGATCAGGCTCAGAACGCAGCGACTGGACCACCAGTTGTTTGACTTCACTGGTCCCAGCGACCGCTGCGCTGGGCGTCGTAACCGTTGCCGTAATGGCTGCGGCCTGCGACGCAACAGTCAGCCCTGCAACGTTAAGCCCTGCAAGCGAGCCGATGAACTCAAAGCGGAAGCCCTCAATGCGATTACCGGTGACCTTGACGTTTCCTGGGCCGACCACCGTTTCGAGTGCCGCCGTCAGCTTGAGAATGAGCTGCGCATCGGTATCGCGCGCGCCTACCCTGGCGGTGCCGGTCTTGCCCTCGCGGGTAAAGCTCAGATCGCCCACAAAGTCCGCCGGGATCGACAGATCGATCAGCGTGTTGATCAGATCGCGTTTCTCGGCCTCGAAAGGCAGCTTGATGCCACGGTTGATCTGAACTTCGAGGTCGCTGGCCGCGACCGTCAGGTCCTGAACACCTACAAACGAGGCGAGCTGAGCGGTTGCTTTGAGGCTGGTGAAGCTTCGCGTGGTGTCGGCAGGATCGGAAATCAGCGCAAGAGCGAAATCGGCTTTATCAAGCGCAAGACCGATTCGGTCGGGACGCTGCGAGTTGATGCCGGCAAAAGCATCGATATCCTTGCCGCCGATGGTGAGCACGCGCGCACCTTCGATCTTGCTGCCGTCAGACAAGGTGATCGTTTCGTAGCGACGCGAGGCTGCGAAGTTGCCATCGACACGTGCAAACCCAAACAAATCAACGAGCAGATGGCCGCGTGCTTCAATCAGTTCGCCCACTGCGCCATCCTGGGCCAGGGTGCGCGACGAAGTGCTGCTGGTGGGAATCTTCAGCTCATTAGCGGAGCCCACGCTCGCCTTGTGATCGACCACCGCATCACCGGCCTTATCAGCCTGATTGACGATGATCGACAGGTTGGAGCCGGCAACGGTAAGGCCGTCAATGCCATCGAACGATACCGAGCCTGCGGTGGCCTCCAGCGTCGTCCACTTGCGGCTGGCGTCGGTCTTGGACGTCATCAGCGCAAGCGCAAAGTCGACATCGGCGAGGGCTAACCCGATCTGGTCGTCGCTGCCGCCGTTGATACCAACAAACGCGTTGATATCTTCCCCGCCCACCGCCAGCAGATCGACTGCCACGGTTTCCACGGTGCCAGCCTTTGGTGCAAGCTTGACGTTGGCAGACGACTTCTGGAAGGCGAAGTTGCCTTCCAGCTGAGCAAAGCCGAATACGTTGAGTTTAAGGTTACCTGCCGCACGGGTAAGTTCGCCCAGGGAGCCGTCCGCATCCAGCGTGACGGTTTTGGAGGGGCCCGCCAGCACATCAATCTGCTGGATGCCGTAGTCGATGACAACATCGGCCTGCCCGCCGGTTCCCTTGATGCCGCGGTTGATTTCTACCGCGAGGTCAGTCGCGCTGGCTTCGAAGCCCTCGAGCCCCACAAATCCAACCGAGCCCGCGCGAGCCTTGACGGTGGTGAACTCGCGTGCCGTCGCACCGGTGGTAGCAGGAATTTCAGTGACCAACGCAACACCAAAATCAACATCGCGAAGGCGTAGCCCCATCGCACCCGAGGTGCCGCCACCCACCCCCGCGAAAGCGTCAATCCCGGTGCCGCCAATGGTCAGCATCCGGCCTCGGATTTCAGTGGGTGCCTTGGCTTTGGTGGGGTCCTCTGAGATTACTCCGTCGTTAAGCCAGAAGTTTTCATCACGGCTCTCGATCCCGAAGCCGCCGGCAGCCTGGAAGAATCCGAACGCGTCCAGGGTAAGGTTGCCGGATGCCCGCAGCAGACGCCCCTGTGCGCCATCCATCGCAAGATTGACCTGGCTGGAGATGCCGGTGCGGACGCTGACCGCTGTGCGGCGGCCCGCAGCCGGATTGGCGGCCTCTTTCAGGCCGTAGTCGACGACCGAATCGCCGATTTTCGCCGCGCGGTTCACCTCGACGCTAAGCGTATCGCCAGACACAACCAGGCCATCGATACCGACCAGCGCGGCGCTGCGTGCGCTTGCCTGCAGGCTGGTCCAGCTGCGAGTCTGATCGGTGGCGTGCGAGTAAAGCGCAAGGCCGAACTCAACACCGGCCAATTCAAACCCGATCGCATTCGCGGTTCCGCCCGCGACGCCCACAAAGGCGCGCAAATCAGAGGCGCCCAGCTTGAGCGCCCGAGCGCTGACCGTTGAGCCATCAGCCAGCACCAGATCGATCGGCGCTCGAGCGCGCTCTATCGCGAATTCACCCGATACCTGCAGGAAACCAAATACGTCGAGCGTCAGCCGACCGCTGACTTCAAGCAGATCGCCTCGCCGGCCATCAAGCGTCAGCGTGAGATCAGAAGTAGGCCCGGTGAGAACGGTTACCGACGTGCGCCGCGTGCCATCGGTTTTGGTTGAGTCCAGGCTGTAGTCGACGGTTGTTCCGTCCGATGCCATGCGGTTGATGGCAACCGAGAGGGTATCGACCCGAATTGTCAGACCGTCTACGCCGGCAAACGCAGCCGTGTCCACGGTGGCCTGCGCCGTGGTCCATTTACGCGGAACCGCGGTACTTCCCGATGCCAGCCGCTCGGTGTAGAACGCCAAGCCCAGGTTTACCCCGCTCAGCGTCAGACCAGCAGCGTTCGCCTGTCCGCCGTTGACGCCGGCAAAGGCTGTCAGCTCGCTACCGCCAATCAACAGCATGTCGACGTTGACCGGCGTTACCGACTCGTCCCTATCAGCGGTGGCGGGGTTATCGGCGAGGCTGACCTGACCGGTCTTCTTTTCAATACCGAAACCACCTGCGGCCTGAACGAAGCCGAAGATATCAAGCGTGAGGTTGCCGCGGGCGCGCAGCAACTGCCCTTCGGAGGCGTCCATCGACAACGTAAGACTCGATGGTTCGAGCCGGGTTCCGGTTTGAATCTCGAGGCCACGTGCCTTGTAATCAACCAACGTGCCATCAGCAGCCTGACGATTGACTTCAACGGTCAGCGTGTCAACCGACAAGGTGAGCCCGTCAACGCCGACGAAACTGGCCGAGGCAGCCGCCGCCTGGAAGCTTGTCCACGAACGCGACCGAGTGCCCGCAGGCTCGAGGCCGGTGAGCCGTTCGTTAAGGATGGCCAGGCCAAACTCGGTTCCCGAGAGAGAGACACCAATAGCGCCGGCCTTCAACGCGCCGCCGCTGTCATAGCCCCCACCCACTCCGACAAATGCATTGACGTTGCTGGCCCCGATACGCAGGGCATCGACCCGCACTGCGCTGGCCGGTTTGACCAGCTTGCCGTCGGCGTCGTACTGGGCGTCTCCAAGCACCACCTCATCCTCGCCCTTGTCGAGGGAGAAGTTGCCGTTGATGGCGACGAAACCGTACACATCAAGCGTGAGTTTGGCGCTGGCCTGTAGGAGTTCGCCGCGCGCGCCGTCGAGCGTGAGCGCGAAGACGTCGGCAACCTGAGCACCGTTTCGAACATCGAGTTCAGTGCGCCGCTTGGTGGTGGCTGAGTCGACGCTGTAGTCAACGACCAGAGTGCGGATCGGCTTGGCAGGTGTGACCTGGGTGTAGCCTGTTTCGAGGACCGACACCGACGGCGTGTACGTCTTGGGAATTTCAGCCACGGTAACCGGGGCCACGTCGATGCCCAGCAGTGCGCCACCAAATTCAAGTTCAAGTGACTTGCCGTTCCAGAACTTAAGCGTAGCCGTGGCGCTGAAGGTCTGACCCGACGCTAACGCCACCTTCGCGCTCAAGGCGGTCATCGCTGCGTTGATCAACGCCTGCGCGTCGGCCTGAGTCATGGCCGATTGAATCGCGCTGGTGGTCGCACTCTGTCCCGCATGGGTGAACGTAAGCGTGTAGCTCAATTCAGAGGCGGGGCTGGTGAGCCGAACTGCCTGTACCTCGCCGACCCGCGGCACACCCTGGGTCACGCTGTACGGCGCAACTCGACCGAGCGACAGCGTATCGAAGTGACTGGTGATGTCAGCTACATCAACCTTTGCGAGCGATCCTCTAAATTTCAGCAGGAATGCCTGATTACGGCCGCTTGTCTCGGCTGCATCAATGTCAACCTGAACATTTCCGGCGCCAAACAAGCCATCGAAGGCGGTCTGCAGGTTGGATCGGAGCGTCGCGGGCGTGCTGCTATACGCCACTGCGGTACTGAACCGATCGCCCGCTGGGTCCTCAACCGAAATTTTGAAGGTTCCGGAGGGGAGTTGCGGATCGACTGATACCGCCGCCGCACTGAGCGGCTGAATGTTGATACCGGTGAGCGACCCGCCGAATGCGACCCGATAGGTATCGGTTCCAGTTGCCGAGACGGTAATCGTACCCAGCGACCCCAGCGAGGCGCTGCCACTGGTGGCAGCCCGGATGGCATCCTGTAGCGCCTGAGCGCCTGAACCGAAGGCAATTGCAGCAGTGGTGTAAGTTCTACCCGCATGGCTGAGCGCGAGACGGAAACTACCGGCCGTGCTCGCTGCACGGTCAACTTTGATCTCCTGAGTTTCGGCAACCGCCGCTGCGCCGTCCTGCACCACGTCGTAATCGAGCGAGGTGTTGAACGCGATCATTCCGTCGCGGATGTTGGTCTTGTCAAGCGACCCGACGAAACTGATCCGATAGCGCTCACCCGTGGTCACGCTGAAGTCGCGATCCACCTGAATATTGGCAATCGGCGTGTTGAGCAGCGTGGCATACGCCTGCCGCATGCTTGCGACGTTCGCCGCAGTGTTGTTGACCTGGTAAGCGCCGCTGCCCTTTGCAGCGGGCGCGGATGCCCCAACCACGGTGAGCGTCAGCGGATTAAAGCTGGCACCAGCGAGATCGCCCTCAAACGTAATGTTGAAGGTATCCGAGCCCAGCAACCTCACCGTGGGCGTCAGGCCGGTGACAGCCGAAAATCCCTGGTTGACAGCCGCCTGAATGGCAGCTTCGGTGGCTCCGCCTGCGATAGCGCCGGTCGTGAATACCTTGCCCTGATAGGACAATGAAAGCTTGAAGCCCCGGGCGATTGCTTCTGACCCCGCCCCGACCCACTGGACCTGCGACACGCCGGCAACGCCCTGGGTGACGGTAGCGACCGAGGCTCCCGCATTTCGAAGCCCTGCCTGCGATACGGTCAGCGAATCAACATTGCGTTGCGCCAGACTTCCGCCGAACAGCACATCCAGCCCGATCTGAGTGCCATTGCTGGCGGCAGGGCTGTAGGTAACCGTGACGCCGCCCGCACCGACGCTCGAGAGCGCACGCAACGCAGACTGGACCCTTGCGGCAAGCGCAGCGCCATCGCCGTCGTAGGCGATTGCGCCGGTAGTCTGGCCGCCGTATCCGACTGTGAAGCTGCCCGAAGGCAGGCTTGACTGGCTTGATACGGCCGCCTGCATCAGTGGCAGATCAATCCCGGTGAGCTTGCCGCCAAACCGCACCGTATATGAACCGGCTGCGCTGGATTCAACCTCGACGCTACCTGCGTTGCCAAGCGCGGTGTTGAGCGCGTAGCGCACGGTGGCCGCGTTGGCGCCAAACTGGATGCCAGTGGTCGTGTACGTTCTGCCGCCTGTGGTCAGACTGAGTGTAAAGCTGCCGCTGCTGCCGTTTGGCGTAACGTCAACCTTTTGAACTTCGCTTTGACCAGGCGCCCCCTGCTGCAGGCGTACGTTGCTGAACGTACCTTTCTGCGAATTGACGCCGATCGCCGACACCGAGACGCCTGCCAGCGAACCACCCAGTTCAACCAGGTACCGGTTACCTGTACCGGTATAGGTGGTGTCACGCACCACCCCGATGTCGGCCTGGGTTACGGTCTTGCCCTGATAGCCGTTCAGTAGTTCGGCGTAGGCAGCCTTGAGCTGGCCAATGGTTTCGAATGGATCTTCTGCATTGTTGAACTTGAAGGTGACCGGCAGCTTGCCGTCATCAACAAAGTAAAGCTTGAACCCCTGCGAACCAAATTTCTGGGTGAACGTTACCGCATACCGCTCGTTCACCATCGTTTCGCCGCCGGTGCGTGCGCCAACCTGAAGCACCGATACCTCAGCCGATGCGGGTTGCGCCTGCGCGGCCACCTTCAGCGGCGCCAGATCAAGACCGGCAAGGCTTCCCGCAAACGCCACGTCATAGCCGCCGGTCCGACTGGTTACCGTAAGCTGAACACCGCTCAGGCCACCCGATGAAAAGGCCTGATCCAGCGCTGATTTGACCGCATCGGCGCTGGCGCCGATCGCCAGCGATGAGGTGGTATAGGCTTTGCCCGCATGAGACAGGCTCAACGTGAAATTGCCTGCAGCCTGCGAACTGACGCTGATCCGCTGGGTCTCGTTGACCGCAGGCGTGGTAACGGTTTCGCTGGTGGTGCGTGTAAAGCCACGCTCGGCCACGGACAACTGCGCACTGCTACCGAGCGGGCTGACGGTTACTTTGACCGGCGCGATTGACTGGCCTGCCAGCCCACCGCCGAAGGTGATGGTCCAGTTGCCCGCGGTACCGCTGACCGTGATGGAAGCAGGCGAGGCAAGCCCTGTGATATTGAGCGCTGCCAATGCGGATTGCACGTCGGCAGCACTTGCGGCAAGAGATAGCGCAGCGGTCGTGTAAGTGTTGCTACCTTGGGCAAAGGAAATTCGCAGCGTGCCGCCGGCTTCGGTCCCAGTAAGCGATACCCGCTGAACCGTCGGAACCGCACGCATGACGGGGGTTTGCGTAACGCCCTGACCCTGCCGCGAAGTGCTGATTTCAACGCGGACCTTGGTCTCGGAGCTGACGGTAAGTTGAGCAACATTCTGACCGGCCAGTGCGCCAACGAAATCGATGAAGTAAACCGGATTGGCCGCAGTGCTCGTCTGATCAAAGGTAACTTTGGTGTTACCCGCGCCGTAGACGCGATCGAGTGCCGCCTGAAGAGTCGTACGATTCTGCGTCGGACTGCTGCTTGAAAAATCGATCCGGCCAGAGTCCTGACTGCCTGCGCTGAGCGTGTAACGAACGCCGGTTAACGCGGTGGCGTTGGTGAACCTGATGACCTGCCGCTCATTGACCTGAGTGCCGCTTGGGGTGGTGCCACTTTGCTGCTGGCCACCCTGTTGCAGCGTGGATACCGTACTCGTAGCCGCCAGCGGCTTGAAGCTCAGCGCGAGCGCGCTGAAGTCTTTGCCCGCCTGCGTACCCCTGAATTCAATGGTGTAGCCGGAAGCACGCGTTCCTGTGACGCCAACGTTACCCGCTCCGACGCCCGCGAACCCTTCAATGGCAGCTTTTACGGCTGCGATGATGGTGCTGTCGCTGGCCCCCGCTGCGACGTTGGCCGTGCGGGTGGCTCCGCTCAATTCGAAAGTAAGCGCACCGGCAGCCTGCGCATCAAGCTGCAGACGCATCCGGGTATTGACCGACTGCGGCTGAACAACAACCCGATCGATCGCCGCGGCACCCGCGGTGACCTCGGTGACCCCTGCAGTGACTGCGGGAACCTTGGACTGGGCGGAGAGGCTGGAGAAATCAAGACCAGCGAGGCTTCCGCCAAAAACGAGCGTAAAGCCCGCATCTTCGTCGCCCGTGACCGAGATGTCTCCTGCGGTCACTGAGCGACCGGTAGCGCGCACCAGTGCCTCAAGTTGGCTGCGCAGCGCGGTGCGCGTGGCCTCCGCGGTGCGTCCCGGAGCTAGCTCAAGGCTCGCCTGCTGGCCAGCCAGGGTCAGCGTCAGGGTGCCCTGTGCGATATCGGTGTCAAGCCTGAGACGTGTCGGCGTCAATACCAGCGGCTGCCCCTGCAACCCGTCTTGCACCAGAGTCACTGTTGCGTTGGCCGAGGGCGGCTGCGCGGCCCGATCACCGGTTACGATGATCCGCTGGAGTTCATTGATGCCCGCAACGGGCGCCCGATCCTGGCGAACAACACCGCCGTCCATAAAGAAGACGTCGTACGTACCGTCGCGTAACGGTGTGGTGAAAGTGATCTGCGAAATCTCGGTAAGGCCCTGATACGCCTCGACAGGCGTGGTGACCGTGACGCTCACCGGTGGGGGCTCGGCCCGCAACGACTGCACCACAACCTGCTTGACCTCATCCGTGCCCGCAACGGGGTTGGTGCTGGTGCTGACGCTTGAGGTGGCAGCGGTTGGCGTGGCGCTGGCTGTGATGTCGGTAACGGGTTTACCCGCCAGCGCGTTGATGAATTCGACCGTGAATCCGTCGTAGAGATTGCCCTCTATCGCAACATTGCCGGCGCCTACGCCGTTTAACGCCTCAAAGGCTAACCGGAGGCGCTTGATGACCTCGGTATTCGTGAGCCCCTGAACGATATTTGCGGTGGCGCTGCTCGCGCTGTGCGTCTGCCCGTTGGTGCCCGCCGCCCGATTGAGCGTCAGGGTGCCCGACAGATCAACAGGAATCTTAAGCGCGAGCTTGGTGTTGAACTTGGTCACGATTTCCGGCTCAGCCGGCAACGTGATCCCGCGGTTGATGTTCAAAAGGACCTGCTCGGCCTTCGCCGTCAGGCCGTCTATGCCTTTCAATTCGGCGCTGGCCGCAGTGGCCTGCAGCGTGGTGAAGCTGCGTTTTGGATCGGCTGGGTCGCTGATCAGCGCCAAGCCGAAGTTCACCTGGCCGAGCGATAAGCCCTGCGCGCCGTCCTTGAGGAGTCCGGTCGTATCGTCGTAGCCGCCGTTGATTCCAGCAAACGCATCGACCCTGCTGCCGCCGATAGTGATGAGGTCTGCCTTCTCAATCTTCGATCCGTCAGACAATGTGACGGCCTGCGAGCGGGATTCAACCGCGAAGCCACCCTTGACGCTGACGAATCCAAACAGGTCGATATCGAGGTTGCCTGCTGCCTTGAGGACCCTGCCTTCGGCGCCATCGACAGACAACCGGGTAGTGGTCGTGGCGCCCGTTTTGATCGACAACTCGGTGCGACGTGCCCCATTGGGCTGAGCAGCGTTGACCAGCGCATAATCGACGACTGGATCCGCAGCCTTACTCGCCCGATTGACCGTCACGGTCAGCGTGTCCGCTTTTGCGGTCAGACCATCGATTCCTTCAAACGCGACACTGGACGCGCTTGCCTCGAGTGTTGTCCATTTACGGCTCGAATCGGCCCGATCGGTAATCAGCGCAAGACCAAAATTCGCACCACTCATCGACAGACCAATCCGCTCGTCGGTGTTGCCGTTGATACCCACGAATGCGGAGACGCCAGCGCCACCCACCTTCAAAACGGTGGCCTGAACCTGTGTGGCTGGCGACACCTGAACTCCGCTGGCGTTAACCACCCGGTCTGCCAGCGCCACAGTCTGCGTCGATTGGTCGAAGCTCAGGAAGCCTTCAAGCTGTGCGAAACCGAACACATCGAGCTTGAAGTCTGCTGAGGCGCGGGTGAGCTCACCCAGAGCACCATCGCTATCGATCATGATCGTTTGCGTGGGACCAGCCAGTACTTCGAGCTGCTGTGCCGAGTAGTCGATGACCTTATCGGGCTGACCGCCAGTGCCCTTGATGCCGCGGTTGATTTCAACCTGAAGGCCCCTGGCGCTTGCTTCGAACCCATCGATTCCGACAAACTCGACCGCGCCAGCCTGCGCTTTGAGCGTCGTGAACTTGCGCGCTGCAGCGCCAGCCGCAGCGGGTTTTTCACTAATCAACGCCAGACCGAAATCAACGCCTTCTAATTTCAGACCCATCGCGTTGGCGGTGCCGCCGTTGACGCCAGCGAATGCGTCAAAACCAGTTCCGCCAATGGTGAGCAGTCTTGCATCAATCTTGGTGGGGGCCTTTGCCTGTGCCGGATCCTCGGATGCGACGCCGTCGTTGAGCCACAGGGTCTCGTCTCGCCGCTCAACAGCAAACGCGCCACTTGCCTGGAAGAAACCGAACACATCGAGCCGAAGATTTCCGCTGGCCCGTAGCAGGTCGCCTTGCGCACCAGCCATATTCAACTCGAGCGTGCTGGCAAGGCCGGTGGCAACCGAAAGCGTGGTCCGTCTGGGACTGGTGTCGTCGGTGGGATCGGCGCGGCTGTAATCAACAACCGCATCACCCGCTTTACCCGCTCGGTTGATGTCGACGCTGATCGTGTCGCCCGAGGCGACCAGGCCGCTTACACCAACCAGCGCCGCTGATCGAGCCTTCGCTTGAAGGCTGGTCCAATTACGGGTGGTGTCAGCTACATCAGACAGTAATGCCAGGCCAAATTCGACGCCCGACAGTTCAAGTCCTATCGCGTTCGCAGTGCCTCCATCGACCCCAGCAAATGCTCGCAGGTTCGACGCACCAACCTTGAGGGCCCGGGCCTGCCGTTGCGTACCATCGGCCAACGTGACTGTGACGGGCGCGCTCGCTCGCTCGAAAGCAAATTCTCCGGACACCTGCACGAAACCGAAGACATCCAAAGCGACTTGACCGCGCGCCTCCAGCAGATCCCCGCGCTTGCCATCAAGCGTAAGCTCCAGATCGCTCGTAGGCCCGGTAAGCACCTTCACCGACGAAAGACGTGTGCCATCCGTCTTGGTGGGATCAAGACTGTAGTCGATGACCGTGCCGTCAGTAGCCTTGCGGTTGACGTTAACGGTCAGGTTGCTGAGCGAAGCAGTCAGGCCATCCATACCGCCGAGTTGCGCAGACTCGACCGATGCCTGGAGCGTGGTCCACTTCCGCGCAGCGCCCGTCCCGCCGGACAATCGTTCGGTAAAGAGCGCGAGCCCAAGATCGACGCCGGACAACGATAGACCCATTGCGTTTGGCTGACCGCCATTAACGCCCGCGAACGCCGACAATCCGCTCGCACCGATGAGCAGCATGTCAACGTCGACCGCCGTGGTTGACTCGTCGACCGTAGGCGTGGCTGGGTTATCGGCCAGTTTGACGCTGCCTGTCTTCTTCTCGATACCAAAGGCAGCGCTGGCCTGAACAAACCCGAAAACATCAAGCGCCAGGTTGCCTCGGGCACGCAGCAGTGCACCTTCGGATCCATCGAGCGCGAGCGACAGGCTGGATGGCGAATCAGACGTGCCGGTATCGATCGTGTAGGCGCGAGCTTTGTAGTCGGCCAACGAACCGTCTCTAGCGGGACGATTGACCTCGACCGTGAGCGTGTCACCAGCGATGGTCAGCCCGTCGATGCCGGCGAGACTGACCGAGCCCGCCTGCGCCTGGAGCGAGGTCCAGCGCCGGGTCTGGGTACCCGCAGGTTCCTGCCCTGTTGGCTTCTCGCCAAGGATCGCGAGGCCGAAATCGACCTCAGAAAGCTGCAGGCCGATCGCTCCGGCCTTCAGTTCACCCTGCGCATCGAACCCGCCACCGACCCCGGCGAACGCGTAGACGTCGCTCGCGCCGATATTGAGCGCGGTAACCTTGACGACGCTTGCCGGGCGGGTGGTCACGCCCTGTGCATCGACCAGCGCGTCATTGAGCACAATCTCGCGGTCACTCTTCTCGATGGCGAAATTGCCGCGAACCGCGAAGAAACCAAATACGTCGATATTGAGGAAAGCACTGGCGCGAAGCAGTTCGCCGCGTTCGCCGTCGAGTGTCAGGGCCAGGCTGGTTGACGGACCCGTAGGAATGGCCGTGACCGTCTTGCGCGGTTTCGTAAGATCTTCCGGATCGGTGTAGCCGTAGTCCACGACCGTCTTGTCGGCTGCGGCTCGGTTCACCTCGACCGACAGCGACTGGGCGGTTAGTACCAAACCGTCGATTCCACCGAAACTTGCGCTCGCAGCGCTCGCCTGGGCAGTGGTCCACTTACGTGCGGTTGCCGTGCTGCCCGTTGCGAGGCGCTCGCTATACAACGCGACACCGAGTTCAACCCCCGTCAGCCGAAGCCCTGTCTCGTCGGACCGCCCCCCATTCAAGCCTGCGAAGCCTGTGAGCCCAGTGCCGCCGAACAGCAGCATGTCGACGTTAATGGCGCTAGCCGACTCGTTCACTGACGTCGTTAACGGGTTATCGGTCACCCGTACCTGACCCGTCTTCTTGACGACCCCGAACGAGCCCTCAGCTTGTACGAAACCGAAGACATCCAGCTTCAGGTTGCCCGTCGCTCGGGTGAGATTACCCTCCGAAGCTTGCAGCGTCAGATTGGTTGTCGTGGATGGGCCAGTCTTGACTGCGCGAACGGTCTTGCCGGTGCCGTAGTCCACCAACGTCTGGTCGCTTGCTGCGCGGTTGACTTCGATATTGAGCGAAGTGACGCTGACGGTTAGGTCATTGATCCCCGTGAAGCTCGCGCTCCCCACGCTCGCCTGCGCGCTTGTCCACTTCTTCGCGGTCGTCGTGCCCGTTACGCGCTCGGTGTAGAGCGCCA
>VGHA01000053.1 GCA_016868375.1 Betaproteobacteria bacterium
GGCGATGACTGGATTTCGGCATCGCAGTCGATGCGCGCCTACATGCGGGGCGCCGAAATTGCTGGCGTCATGGCCGCGCACTGTCGGCGGATGGGGTATTCGGCGCGCGCGCATTCCAACGCGCACTCCGAGGTCATACATAACCCCGCGATTCTGATGGCGGGCCTGGGCGAAGTGAGCCGGATTGGCGACACGATTCTCAATCCATTCATCGGACCGCGCTCGAAGAGCGTGGTGTTCACCACCGATCTGCCCATGGAGGTGGACCGCCCGATCGACTTCGGTCTCCAATCGTTTTGCGAGGCCTGCCGCAAGTGCGCACGCGAGTGTCCCTGCAACGCGATTCCGTTCGGTCAGAAGGTGATGTTCAACGGCTACGAAATCTGGAAGGCTGACGTTGAGAAGTGCACTAAATATCGCGTGACCAACATGAAAGGCTCGGCGTGTGGGCGCTGTATGAAGACCTGTCCCTGGAACCGCGAAGATACTGTGGAGGCCGATCGGCTGATGTGGTTGTCCATTGAGCGTCCCGAGCTGGCATCGGCCATTGCAGCCGATGACGACGCGGTTGGAAACGGAATGCGAAACCCGGTCAAGCGCTGGTGGTTCGATCTTGAAATGATCGATGGCGTCGCGGTGCATCCGGTAGCGGGCGTCAATGAGCGCGACCTCGACCTTGAGCGGATCCGGCTGGGTGATCGGCAGAAGCTCGCAATGTTTCCGCCCGACCTGCAGCCGGTGGGTGGCACCACACTCGATACGGTGGTGCCAGTCGATCGCGAGGCCGGAATCGCCGCTTACGCGGCGGCTGAGCCCGCGGCCCAGGCGCGCATCCGACTGGTCAGGAAGCAGTCAATCTGAGTAGCATCGCGACCTTGATCGATTTTTTCTGGGAGTCGCCGTTATGGCCAGTTGGCAGTTTTCAAAGGGCTTGCACGATCTGGGGAATGGACTGTGGGCGTATCTGCAGCCCGATGGGTCGTGGGGCTGGTCCAATGCTGGCTTGATTGTCGATGGCGATATCTGCCTGCTCGTCGATACGCTCTTCGATCTGAAACTGACAGGCGAGATGCTGGCTTCGATGCGCGCGGCAACGCCTGTGGCCCGGCATATCCCGCGAGTCGTGAACACCCACAACAACGGCGACCATGTTTTCGGAAACCAGCTGGTGGCCGATTCGGAAATCATCGCCTCGAAAGCCTGCGCCGAAGACATGGAGCTTCGCAGGCCGGAGGCGCTGTCAGGAATGATTCGCAGGCGACATGAACTGGGGCCGGGCGCTCAGTTCATGTACGAGACCATGGGGCGACATTTCAATTTTGACGATGTCAAACACACGGCGCCCACCCGTACATTCGAAGGCCGCCTCGATCTGAAGGTTGGCGATAAAGACGTTCACCTGATTGAAGTCGGGCCCGCGCACACCCGGGGCGATGTGCTGGCCTGGGTACCGCAGGACAGTACCGTGTTTACCGGCGACATCGTTTTCATGAACGGCCACCCGATTCTCTGGGCTGGACCGATTGGAAACTGGATTGCCGCCCTGGATCTGATGATGTCCTGGGACGTGCAGACCGTGGTGCCGGGTCATGGCCCCATCACCGATCGATCAGGCCTGCAGGGCCTGCGTGACTACTTTGTCTACATTCGCGATGAAACGCGCAAACGCTATGACGCGGGCATGAGTGCAGAGGAGGCCGCCTGGGATATCCAGATGGACGGTTGGTCACACTGGCATGATGCCGAGCGCATTGTGGTCAATGTGCATGTCCTTTACCGCGAGTTTGCGGGGGTGCCCATTGAAAAGCGCGAGGAGGGCGAGGTGCTTCGCCTGTTCGGCCTGATGCGCAAGTATCGGTGCGAGAAATGTGGCGGCATTCATGAGCCCAAACTGACCTGAACCAGGGCCACGCGGGTGTTAATGCCGGCTCAGAAAGTCGAGCACCAGATCAAAGGTTTCGGGTTTTTCGCTCATCACGCCATGCAGCGTGTCGGCAATGATGTGCACCTGCGCGTTGGGCATTCGCCGGCCGATGGCCACCGTATGTAATGCGGGGGTGATCATGTCGTCGGCACCGCATATCAGGAGCGCCGGTGCCTTGATATCAGACAGCCGATCCCAGGTGTCGTGTGCGATGAGTGCTTCGCCCATTCGCACAAAACCATGGAGCGGCCGATGCACATCGATGAGCGCGCGTTCGGCCCGGGCGATTGCCTCAGGTTGCGTGTCATAAAAGTGCGATGTGTAGAAGTAGGTGAGCTCACCGGGAAACAGCGCAGAAAAGCCTGCCGTGCGAGCGGTATCCATCCACCAGCGGATCATTTTTTTTGCTCTGGCATCGGGGCGCGCGGTGGTGGATGTCATGACCAGCGAGCGAACTTTGTCGGGGGCCAGCAGCGCGACCCACTGTGCAACCGCGCCGCCCATCGATTTTCCGAACACATGGGCGTGTTCGATACCCAGGTGCGACATCAGCCCGAGGGTGTCACGGGCGAGCATTTCGGTGCTGTAAGGCACATTGGGCGCGTCGCTTTCGCCAATACCCCGATTGTCGAAGGCAAGCACCCGGTAGCGCTCTGCGAGCTTCTCAAGCACGGCGCCCCACGACCGCCAGTTTGAGCTTGCGTAGCCACCGATCAGAACGATCCAATCGCCCTTGCCCTGTACCGTGTAACTGAGCTGGATATCACCGACTGTTGCATGGGGCATTGGAAGCGCTTCCTTCAAAAACTAGACGGGTTGAGTGCGGGCGGGGCATTCGCGCGCCCAGGGCGCCACGCAATCCTGGTAGGCGGCTGCGTGTGTGATGAAACCCGCCGACACGAGACTCTGGGCAAGTCGATCAAATCCGGCGATTGAAATCTCGGGGCGACAGCTCCAGATCTGCGTCGCCTGGCACCGCTCCAGACTTCGCACCAGTACCTCAGGCGCCACGTGCGGATACAGATGGCCGACCACTTGCGCGAGCGAACCAACGCCCTCGGCTGCGAGCCAAGGCGAGAACGACTCGAGCGCGCCCGCCATTGCCTGAAATGCGTCGCCATGCCGGTCCAGATGCGCCTGGGTTGACAGAAACGTTGTGTAAGCGGTGGGCCCCCGGGTATGGGCAGCGTGAAGCGGCACGCCAATGCCCTGATGTTGGGCAAGCGTTACCAGGGGCTCGAACGCCTGCACCACGTCAATGGTTCCGGCTTTCAACGCGTTCAGGTTGTCCTGCATGGGGGCGTCTGCGCTGCGCTCGATAGCGTCGGGATCAACCCCCAGATCGCGTAGGTCCTGTTGCAGGCAAAGCCACGGCGTGACCACTTCACTGACCGCTGCGAGCCGGAGTGCGGTGAGCTTTGAAAAGCTGAAAGGCAGCAGCTCGGGCCGCCCAATCAGGTAGAACGGGTCGCGCGCAGCGACTTCACCAAATGCCACCAGCGAATCGGGCCCGGCAGGCTTGTCGTTCCGGTCCTTCAGCACCCGCATCGGGCCGCCCCACACCAGATGGGTTGACCCGGACATCATGTCGGCGATACCAGCACCCGGCGAGGGCGACGCTTGCATAACCACATCCAACCCGCGCGCACGGAAAAAGCCCAGCGCCAGGCAGGCATAAAATGGCGCGTAAAAGATCGCACGGAAGTTTTCAGCCAGGACGATCCGCATTGCGTTTCCCTTCAGGTTCCACCGTGATTCTGCCCCTTAACCGTTTACTGCGCAGGTACCCGGCCATGACATACCGCTTCAATGCATCCCTGCTACTGGTCACGCTCACCGCATTCATACCGTCAGCGGCTTCGGCCCAGTCGGGGTCGTCGGCCAGCTATCCGTCGCGACCGCTCCGGCTGGTGGTTCCGGTGCCGCCCGGCGGCGCGGCTGATTTCATCGCGCGAACGGTCGCGCCACGACTCTCTGCCTCCCTTGGCCAGCCGGTTGTTGTTGAGAATCGGGGCGGTGCCAGCGGCGCGATTGCCTCCGATTTTGTAGCCAAGTCGGCACCCGACGGCTATACGCTGCTTCAGAACTCCATCACCACGCACGGCATCGGGCCGCATCTGGCCACCAGGCTTCCTTATGATCCCATGAAGGATCTTGCGCCCGTCACAATGCTTGCCAAGCTGCCGCTTATCATGGCGGTCAATGCAGGCACAGGATGGCGCAGTGTGCAGGACCTGATCGCCGATGCACGCAAGCAGCCTGGCAAGATCGCTTTCGCGTCGTCGGGCAAAGGCGGGGCGCCGCATCTGTCGGGCGAGCTGTTTCGAATCGTGGCCGGGGTTGATCTTCTGCATGTCCCCTACAAGGGCAGTGGTCCCGCGGTCACCGATCTCGTGGGCGGGCAGGTCCAGATCATGTTTGATGGCGCGCCCTCGCTCATCGGGCATGTGCAATCGGGCAAGCTGCGCGTGCTCGCTGCGGCAAGTTCTGAGCGCAATGCGCTGGCACCCGATGCGCCCACCTTTCGCGAGCTGGGTCTTCCCGGCGTTGAGGTTGCGCTCTGGTACGGCGTGATGGTTCCCGCAGCCACGCCTGCGCCCATCATCGAGCGGCTATCGGCTGAAATTGACGCAGCACTGCGTTCGCCTGAGGTGGTCGAGCGCTTCCGCGCGCAGGCAACCGAACCGATGGGCGGCACTGCCAGGCAGGCCGCAAGTTTCATCCAGGGTGAATACAACCGCTGGGGTGACGTGATCCGTAAGGCAGGCGTGAGCGCTGACTGAAGCGGATCAGTCTTTGGCATAGCAAATGGTTCCGTGAAGATCCTGATCGTTCATCGCGGTGTGATTCCGGTTTTCGCCTACGGCGGAACCGAGCGTGTGATCTGGGGTCTGGGCAAAGCGCTTGCCCAGATGGGGCATCAGGTCACGTATCTGGTGCACGCGGGATCCAGCTGTCCGTTTGCTCAGGTGATCACCCTGCCCGAGGGCGGTGACTGGCGAGCGCTGGTTCCTCGCGATACCGATGTTGTGCACATGCAGTACAGCGAAGGGTCAGGTTTTCAGTTGCATAAGCCCATGCTGGTTACTCAGCACGGAAACTCGGAAGTCGGAGCGCCGCTGCCGCGCAACACTGTTTTTCTGTCGGCCAACCATGCGGCGCGGCATCAGGCGCAATGTTACGTTCACAATGGGTTGGACTGGTCAGAGTACGGTCCGATGCAGCCAGTCGCCCGTGGGCCGGCTTTTCACTTCCTCGGTAAAGCCGCCTGGCGCGTCAAAAATGTTCAGGGCGCAATCGATGTGGCGCTCGCAGCGGGCGTACCGCTCGTTGTCATGGGTGGCTACCGGGTCAACCTTAAGCGAGGCCTTCGCATCACGCTCTCCAGGCGGGTGTCATTCATGGGGATGGTGGGCGGTCAGAACAAGCTCAACACCCTGCGTCAGTCGCGCGGTCTGATTTTTCCGGTTCGTTGGCATGAACCCTTCGGGCTTGCTGTAATCGAAAGTCTCTACTTTGGCGCACCCGTTTTCGCGACGCCCTACGGTGCATTGCCAGAGCTGGTGCCGCCCGACTGCGGCGTATTGTCCACCGATGGAAATGAGCTCGCTGACGCCGTTCGAGCCCGCAGCTTCGATCCCCAGGCGTGTCATCGCTTTGCCTCCGGCTTCAGCGCTGAGTCGATGGCCCAGCGCTACCTGGGCGTCTACGAGCGGGTGATATCGGGTGAATGCCTCAACGACCGTGAGCCTGTCATGCGCGACCCCGCCTCGGCGCTCGACTGGCAGCGTCCCGGGCGCTACAACCACGTTGAGCGCTAGGTCTTATGGGACGATCAGCCTCGCGTTGTCAAAATCGCGGCTCCAACACCTAATCAGCGCAGCGTCGAGCAAAGCGCGCACGCGGGAGACCTCAATGTTCCTTAAGACATCAATCAGGCGGTTCGTGGCGGGTGCATCCGGCGCATTTGCAGCCCTCGCGCTTACGGCGGGCGGGGCGTCGGCCCACAGTACCGCGTGGCCTGATCGAGCAGTACGTCTGGTCGTGACGGTTGGCGCGGGCGGCGCAGCCGACACGCTGGCTCGTAACCTCTCCAATGGTTTCACCAGCGTCGCAAATGGACAGGCGCTGGTGGTCGAAAATCGCCCCGGCGCTGGCGGCACGATTGCGGCCAGCCTGGTGGCGCGCGAGAAGCCCGACGGGTACACCCTGTTCCTGGCCGAGGTTGGTCCCAATGCGGTGTCGCACACACTGGCCAAGCTCAGCTATGACCCGCATACGGCGTTCTCGCCAATCGTGCATGTGGCCAATCTGCCAGCTGTGGTCCTGGTCCGCTCAAGCCTGCCTTACAAAACACTCGACGAGTTCATCGCGGCCGCCAAACAGCAGCCCGGCAAGTTCAACTTCGCGTCGGCAGGGCTTGGTAACTGGACGCATCTTTACATGGCCTTCCTGAATAGCCGCGCAGGTATCGAGCAGGTCAACATCGTTTACAAGTCGGGCGCTGAAATGCTGACCGCGTTGCTGCGCGGTGATGCGGACACGGCGGTCATCACGGTGTCTACATCGCTCGCCCAGGTCCGTGAGGGTAAGGTACGGCCGCTCGCCGGCTCTGCAGCTCGGCCGATGCGCCAGCTGCCGGATGTCCCTGCTGCCGCAGCGACGCTGCCTGGTTTCGATGTCAGCGTCTGGCACGGTATCGTTGGGCCGGCGGGCATGGATCCGGCGCTCGTGTCGCGCATCAATGCGGTGTTCAATCAGGTGCTGCAAGTGCCCCAGGTCCGCACTGCGATCACCGAAGCCCAGGCGGCCGACATCATCGGCGGGACGCCGCAGCAGTTCGACGCCTTCATCAAGGAAGAACTGAAGCGTTGGCCAGAGGTCGTTCGGGCTGCGGGTATCAAGGCCGAATAGAGGCATTCGGATGTCGATGTTCAACCGTTCCAGCCTGCTGCAGCGTCGCAGGTTGGTGCTCGCGCTTGCCGGAGTCGGGCTGAGCGGTCGTGCTTTCGCGCGCCCTCTGGCAAAGGTGTCGATCCAGGTCTGGAAGGATCCCAATTGCGGGTGCTGCCAGGACTGGGTCGCCCACCTCCAGCAGCATGGTTTCGAGGTCACTGTTTTTGACGAGGGAAACGCTGCGGCACGGGCCCGGCTTGGTATGCCGAGGCAGTTCGGGTCGTGTCACACCGCGCTCGTATCGTCTTATGTCATAGAAGGGCATGTGCCGGCCGCAGATATTCGGCGCCTCATTGCCGAGAAGCCTGCGGTGCTGGGGCTTGCCGTGCCCGGCATGCCTGTGGGTTCACCCGGGATGGACGGGCCTGCCTATGGCAACCGAAAAGATCCGTACGATGTACTGATGGTGCAGCGAAACGGCAGTCATGCCGTATTCAGTTCGTACCGGTAATTCGATCGCACGGTCTTCCGCCTCTCAATCGCGATGAAGATGCAGCGGACCTGCAACCTGGATTCCCGCCTTAAATACTGCCAGGCGCGTTGACTGCTCGCGAATTGCCTGCGGCACGCTGTAGGCATCGATCACCATCAGGTCGGCTGCGCAGTCGGGTGCAAGACCGTAATCAGGCAGTCGCAGCATCCGCGCGGCGCGGGTCGTGGCGGTTGTCCATAAACGCTCCAGACTGGTATCGCTCAGTTCGAAGGTGAGTTGGGCCAGGAGCAGCAGCGCCTTCAGCGGGTCAGCGTCACCGAACCTCACGAAGGGATCGCGCAGGTTGTCGGTACCGCATGCCACGTTGACACCCGCTTCGAGCAGTTCGACAACACGGGTCAGGCGAATTCGCGTGGGCAACACGCAGACGCTGATATCAGCGTCTCGGACTTTGTCGATCGCCTGTGCGGCCGCTGCGTCGCTGACCTGCGCGAGCGATGCAATATGGGACACCGCGACGCGCCCCTGCCAGCCCTGTGCAATGGTTTTGTCGGCGACGTAGGGAAGGGTGAACACGTGGGCGACATCGGCATTGTCGAGGTGGTAATCAATCGCGCAGTCATGCGCTGCGGCAAGCTCAAACGTGGCATCCACCTGCGCCTCGGCACTGGATGGCCACAGTCCGGCATTCACATTGCCGCCAACCACCTTGACGCCGCGCGAGAGCGACTCTGCTACGAACGTACCAGCGCCGTCCTCAATCGTTCCCGGTGTGTCAAACCAGCCCTCTTGGGGAAATGCGATCAACTGAACATCCACCTGCGACGCCATCTCGCGGCTGGCCTGCTGTAAGCCCTCCAGGGCCCGGAAGCCTGCCGAGCGATCAACCTCACAGTTGCTGCGTACGGCGATGGTGCCCTGCTGCAGGCCCATTCTTAGCGCTCGCCGGCCACGCTCGGCGACGTCAGCCACGCTGAAGCCCGCCTTGATGGCCCGTACTGCGCGAATCGCGGCGTCCAGGTTCGGTGCAGTGCCAGGGCTGCGCGCGGTGGTCAGGCATTTATCCAGATGCACGTGCGGGTCGACAAAGCCTGGGGACACCAGGCGTCCGCCGGCATCCCAGGAGCGCCCCAGATCAGCGGCTCCCGCGTCGTCCTGGGGCACCACACTGGCAATGCAATGACCCGCGATGCCGATTCGCCAGCGGCCTGCCGTTCCCGGCAGGCTGGCATTGCTGATGAACCAGGGCTCTACCCTCTCGGGCACCCCGGTGTGCGGTTGGGGCATCACTTGCCGCTCGGCTTGAACGTGCGGTCAGCCTTGGGTGGCAGGGCGGCCCGGCTGAACACTTCGCTGACCGTGGGCAGTCGCTGCAGGTTGTAGCTCTCGGCGATCTGCGCAATGGCACTGGTCATGCGCGAATCCTTGATATCACCCAGGCCAAGTTCTTCCGACTCAGCGGTCAACACCGACGTCTTGAGCACATAGTTCAGGCGACGTTTCTCGATGTCTTTGTTGATCAGCGGCTCATGGACTGCGAGGTTGTCGATACAGGCATCGACCTGGCTGACACACTGCTTGAAGGCGGTGTTTACCGCTTTCACCAGACCACGGACGGCAGCCGGATTTTCCTTGAGCAGCTTGTTGGAAACCAGTACGCCGTTGCTATACAGGTCCAGGCCGTGGTCGTTGTAGAAGATCCAGCGAATATCTTTATCGGGATCAACGTTTTGTGACACCAGATTCATGTAGCTGGTGGCTGAGAAAACAGCACTGGCTGCAACCTGCCCGCGCAGCATCATCTGCTCCTGGAGGTTGGGCGCCATGTTGATCCAGTTGATCTTCTTTTCGTCCAGGCCGTTCTTTCTGGCGAGCGCGGGAAATAGCGCGAGCGCAGCACCGCCGGCGGGCGAGCCCAGCGTCTTGCCCTCCAGGTCTTTCAGAGACTTGATGTCGCTATTGGCCTTCGTGATCAGTGCAAACGGTGCGCGGTTGTAGACCATGTAGACCATCACCGGCGCTTCGCCAGGCTTGGTCGATGCGTTCTGGATGATGGCGTTCATGTCGCCAATGCCGGCCTGATACGTGCCCGACATGACGCGGGTGACCGCCGCCGCCGAGCCATTGCCCTGATCGATTTCAACATCCAGGCCTTCCGCCTTGAACATGCCCTTGTCTTTGGCCCAGTAGAACCAGGCGTGCACGCCCTGGATTTTCCAGTCGAGCGTGAACTTGATTTTGGTGGGCGTCTGCGCCAGTGCGCTGGTACCCGCAAGACTGAGCGCGACGCCGAGGCCGCACGCGGTGAGAAAACGGTTGAGGGAGAACCTTACGGGCGCTGATGACATGTGCAAGCTCCTGAAATTGACAACGCATTCGTGATGGACGACGGGTCGGGCGTGACGCACCACGCCGCAACCTCACCGCCCCAAACTGGTGCTGACCGCACCCCTGCAACCCGGTCTCGGGGCTGTTTGGTGCGGTCATTTCCGGGCAAGGCCTGGTGCGGGTCTACAGAGCAGCCTCAGTGCCAGGCTGCGTTGTCAGAAGGCGCTTATTTGAGAACGAAGCGTTGCCGAATCGGCAACGGAAAGCTTCTTCCCGGTTTGGATTCGGAGTCGGGTGACGTCACGCAGCTGTTACACAGCCGTCATGTCCCAACTTCAGGCTGATCCGGTTGGATATTCAGCGCGGGAAGGTGGTCGTGATGTCAGCGTCGTCGAATTTGCTTCGGTGTTTCTGGCGCATTTTTTTAGGGTGCTGCGCGATTGCTGCATCGGGTTGCGGCGGAGGGTCGGGGGGCGGGACGAGCGCCCCGGCAGGCGTGTTCGTAGCGCCAGCCCCGACAACCGGATCGGTGATTCTCGCGCCGCCGCTTCTCCGGTTTACCGATACCGGACTCAGTGTCGATGACGGCGTGACGCGCACGGGCTTATGGTCGGTGTCGAGCAGCGATGGCTTGGGCTGGGAGTTCTCGCTCGATTCCGGCAAAAGCTGGACTCGCGGCGAGGGCAACTCGTTCGAAGTGATCGGCGACGGTCAGAAAACCATTTGGGTCAGGGCCAGGGATGATCTGGGCAACACGTCTGAAATCGTTGTTGCCAGATGTACGTTGGACACGATGGCCCCTGCCGCGGTGGCAACCGTGAGCGGCGGAAGCGCAGCGCTGCGTGAGCTATCGCTCCAGGGTTTGGAACCGAACGCTCTTTGGGAATTTTCTCTTGACCAGGGGCGGTCGTGGCAGGCAGGCCGCGCAACATCGCTGTCGGTATCCGGGAATGCGCTGGCATCGCTGCAACTGCGCCAGACGGATGTTGCCGGCAACCCTTCCATACCCGTTTCGATTGATTTACAGGCGCAGGGAACAGGCTGGATGGAGGCGTCTGGCAATCCGATGATGCCCACTTCGCTGGGGGCCGCCAAGGGTTCAATCCTGATTCACGGCGACGTTGTTGCGGGTGACGCTGACTACCTGAGCATCGAGATTCCGAACGGGTTCAGGCTGTCGTCGGCATCATTTGTTTTCTATGATTCACCGGACAAGATCGCATTCTTTGCTGTCCAGCGTAAATCCGTTTTTGATGCCGGGTTTGACACCGGAAAAATGCTGGCTTTTGGACATTTCGGCCCGTCGGATCTCAACAGAAATATCGTGGCAAGTGTTGCGCCGGCACAGCTGGCGGCGGGGCCACTCACATTCTGGATTCAGCAGACTGGGCAGTTGGCGACTCGCTATGCGCTGCTACTATCAATCGAGCCCGCTTGAGCGCACCGCGCGAGGAGCACATGGCGCTAACCCCGTTTCACCTCTCGGTCCCCGTAACCAACCTTTCTGACACGCGCTGGTTTTATGGCGAGGTGCTTGGCTGCGCAGAGGGGCGAAGCGCAGACTTTCGAATCGACTGGAATTTTTTCGGTCATCACCTGGTGACCCATGTCGAACCTGACGATGCCTCGCACGTCACCACCGACGTCGACTCCTTTGGTGTCATGACGCCATGCCGGCATTTCGGGGTTGTCATTTCGTACGAGGAATGGACGCGTATCGCGGACCGCGTGCGCGCGTTGCAGGCCCGATTTCATACTGAGCCACAAACCGTGTTCCCGGGTACCGTCAAGGAACAGAACATCATGCTGATTCACGACGGCTGCGGCAATGTCGTTGAGTTCAAGGCCTCGCGCCACGGGCTCTGGCAGCGCGATCTGTAGCGGCTGCCCTTATAGAGCCGTATGCCGCCTCGATTGCGGCGCTTCTTCACGCGTTCCCTCTATGCGAGTGCGTGGCTGGCTCGGCAGATAGCCCGTTGATTGGTCAAAGCAGCGAAGCCGTACCGTTTTTGTTGACGGCGCGAGCATGAGTGTGTTGGACTCGGGCAGTCTTCCGGCTCGACACGCCTTGCGTTTGTTTCACCTTGAAAGCATCCAGGGCTCATCACTCGTTTTTCCCGCCCGTCGGGCTTTGTCACGGGTCCCGCCAGGGACGCTAGGTCTATCGCAACATGAAGGTCGCCAGCGAATTTGTCATTCCCGCCCGTCACGGGCGTGCCTTTGAGGTAAAGCGCGGCCAGGTATTCCGAATCTTCCCAATGGAAGATGGTCAGGTCGGCGACTGCGTGTTCTACAACGCGCGCGACTACCGCGAATGGTTCCATGTCGGTCAGAGCTGGGCAATCAACGGAATCCTTGGCACCGGTACCGCCAAGAGCTTTCGATATTTCTACTCCAAGCCTCCGCGCGAGAACGTCATGCTTACCGTTCTCGAAGATACCTATGCTAATCATTGGGGTAATAACGGCGGTCGCTGCTCGACCAAGCTTTACGCCTTGCGTGATGGCATCGCGCACGGACATCGATCCTGTCAGGAAAACCTTGCCGAGGCGCTCGCGCCCTACGGGATGACGGGCGACGACGTCATGGATGTCTTCAATGTGTTCATGAATGTCGATCTGCATCCTGACGGCCGGTTTACCATCCGACCAACCACCGTCACCCGAAACGACTACATCGAACTCCGCGCCGAGATGGATATCCTCGCCGCGGTCTCAGCCTGTCCCGCCGACACCTCGCCCACCAATGGCGGGAAGTCGGCTCCGCTCGGTATCCGTATCTTCGAATAAGGGGGGGTCATGAAGAAGCTCGCACTAGCGCTTGCTGCCTTATCGTTTTCACTGACGCTGCACACCACCACGGAGGCCCAGGAGGCGCGCCTGCGCATGGCCAGCTTCCTGCCGGCAAACCAGAGCTTTGGCATACCCGCCAAACGTTGGGTGGATGAGGTGAACCGGCGCGGAAAGGGCATTGTCCAGATCGTCCTGGTTGGCCCCGAGGCGATTCCTTTGCCGGAGCAACCTAACGCCGTGAAGACTGGCGTGGTAGACCTGCACTCAGGCCCGCCCACCTTCTATCGTGGATCGCTGATTGAGGCCGAGTCCATGACGCTGTCTGAGAAGTCGGTCGCCGAACTCAAGCTAAACGGCGCCTGGGATCTGATGAACCGACTCCACGCTGAAAAAATGAATGTGATGTTGCTGACTGGTTTCGGCGACGGGGTGAACTTCAACGTTTACACCAACCGCCCGGCGGCATTGACTGATCGCGCCAAGCCCTTCGACGGTATGACGCTGCGTACCTCCCCTGCACAGAAGGCCTTCCTGGAGTCTGTGGGCGCTCGTGCAGTGGTTATTGCCCCGACCGAGGTGTACACCTCGCTGGAACGCAACATGGTGCAGGGCTACGTGTGGCCGATGCTTGGCCTGAAGGATCTGGGCTGGCTCAAGCTCACCAAGTTTCGCTATGACCCGGGCTTTTACAGCTCGGTCGTCAACATCATGATCAATCTCGACAAGTGGAAGTCGCTCGATTCGCGCCAGCAGAAGTTCCTGATGGAAATGGCTACCTGGATGGATACCGAATGGCCGAAGTGGCGTGCCGAGTCGCGTGCCGACGAGGAGCGGTTCCAGAAGGAGGCGGGTGTGCAGGTGGTCAGCGTGGGCTCAGAGCTTCGAAACCGCGCGCATGACGCGTTCTGGAACGAGTTGCAGGGCCTTAGCCCGCAGCTTATCCCGCAGATCCGCAAGCTGATGACGAATTGAACGCACTGGAAGCAGCGTACGGCCGGCTCCTTGCCGCCTGCGCTGCCGTGGCGGCGGGGCTGGTTTTCGCTGTCATGGCCATGTTCACCCTTTCAGTGGTGCTACGAGCACTGGTAGGGGGACATGTTGAAGGCGACATGGAGTTGTCTGAGTACGCGATGCTGCTTATCACAGCGCTGACCGCGCCCTGGTTGTTGCGGCTCGGTCGGCACGTGCGTCTGGATGTGGTGCTCGTGAATCTGCCGCGGCGTCTTGCCTGGGTCTGCGAGCTCGCCTGCGACGCAATCGGCTTCACCGTCTCGCTGTTGCTGGTGACCTATGGATGGCGCGTGCTCGTTGCAAGCCACTCGTCGGGCACCAAGATCGTCAAGGAATTCACGATCCCGGAGTGGTGGGTGCTCTGGCCGTTGCCGCTCATGTTCGCGCTGGTTGCGGTGGAATTCCTATTTCGCTTGCGCCGCGTGGCCTTGGGCCCTCGCCAGGCCCGGGTTGAAGGCGGCCAACTTTAGGCTGAGGCAATGGACTGGCCAACTGTTCTCGCACTTCTCGCACTGGGCGTGCTCGCGCTCATGGCCCTGGGCATACCCGTGGCTGTTGCGTTTATTGCCGTGAACGCTGTCGGCGCGTGGTTCTTTCTGGGGGGCGAACGCGGCCTGTCGCAGCTGGCGCGTAACATGACCGCGTCGGTGTCGAATTTTGCGTTCACGCCAATTCCGCTTTTTGTCCTCATGGGTGAGGTGCTCTTTCATACCGGGCTGGCGGTAAAGGCCATTGACGCCGTGGCGACACTCATCCGACGCGTGCCTGGACGCCTATCGGTCATCGCACTTGTAGCGGGGACAATTTTTTCAGCGATTTCTGGTTCCACGATTGCCACCACTGCGATGCTCGGGTCGCTTTTGTTGCCGCAGATGCTCAAGCGCGGCTACGACCGGAAGCTCGCCATGGGACCCATCATGGCAATTGGAGGGGTAGATATGCTGATTCCGCCCTCGGGGTTGGCGGTGCTGCTCGGCGGTCTCGCTGGAATTTCAATCTCGGATCTGCTGCTGGGTGGCGTGGTGCCCGGCATCATTCTCAGTGGTGTATTCATTGCCTACATTGTGTTTCGCGCGTGGCGCGATCCTGCGCTCGCGCCATCGGACGATGAGCCGGTCATCACAGGCTGGGCACGCTGGCGACCGTTCGTTCTTCATGTGTTGCCGCTTGGCACCATCATTGCCGCGGTTATTGGCAGCATGGCCATGGGCTGGGCCACGCCTACCGAGTCGGCGGCGATCGGTGCTGCGGCAACCATGGTGGTGGCGGCGCTGTTTCGCGAGTTGAAGATGAAGGCGCTGAAGGCCGCGCTGATCGGGACTGCGCTGGTAACCGGCATGATCATGTTCATTATTCTGGGTGCGACCACCTTCGCCCAGATCCTCGCTTTCTCGGGCGCGACGAGCGGTCTGATTGAGTTGGTCACGAAGGCTGAACTGGGGCCAGGCGTGGTGGTTGCGGGGATGCTGGCGATTCTCCTGGCGCTGGGCCTTTTCCTCGATCAGGCGAGCATGATGATGCTGACCGTTCCGCTCTTCATGCCTCTGGTCAAAAGTCTGGGTATCGACCCGGTCTGGTTCGGGGTCCTATTTCTCATGTGCATGCAGATCGGGTTGCTGACGCCGCCGTTCGGGCTGCTCCTGTTCACCATGAAGAGTGTTGCGCCCCCTGAGATCACGATGCGCGAGGTAATTTCGGCTGCCGTTCCCTATGTTCTGTTCGGTTTCGCCATCACGGCTGCAATATTCATTTTCCCCAAGTTGGCGACCTGGCTTCCTTCGATCACCTGACACCGCGCTCCTGGAATTTTTCTGATGAAAGCAGTTCAGTTCGAGCGCTTCGGTTCACCTGATGTGCTGGCCATGGCCGAGCGCCCGATTCCTGTGCCGGGTCCAGGTCAGGTGCTGGTCGAGATCGCTGCGGCGAGCGTTACGCCGGGTGACGCGAAGCTACGCGCCGGACTGCTTCAAACGATCTTCCCGGTGTCGCTACCCTGCATACCGGGACGTGACGGAGCAGGACGGATCGTCGCGCTGGGGGTGGGCGTCGACTATGCCGAGGTTGGTGATCGCGTGTGCTTTGTGGCCGAGCGCACGGTGCAGGGAAGCTACGCCACGCACATCGTGCGCGATGCGCACAGCGTGGTACGAATGCCGGAGAAGCTTTCGTTTCTCGAGGGTGCTGCGCTGATGCACGCGGGCACCTGTGCATGGATGGCTCTCATGGACACTGGCCAAGTCAAGGCAGGGCAGCGCCTGCTTGTGCACGGCGGCTCGGGAGCGATCGGCGGCATGGCGATACAACTCGCTCGCCACCTGGGTGCATGGGTCGCCGCAACCTGCCATCCCAGGAATCGCGACTATGTGCTTGGCCTTGGCGCGCACGAGGCGTTTGCCTACGACCGGGACGAAGATTGGGACCGTTTATCAGAAATCGACCTGGTACTCGACCTTGTCGGCGGTAGCTTGCACGAGCGCTCCTACCCGGTGTTGCGACCGGGCGGCATCCTTGCCTGGCTGATAGCGAGCCCTTTTCGCGACCTCTCCAGGCAGTACGGTGTGCGCACAGTGCAGGCTCATATCGTCGATAAACCCCAAGCCAATGCAGCGGTCGTGGCGTTGGCGGGGCAGGGCGCGCTTCGCGCGCAGGTGAGCCGCGTGTTTCCACTTGCGCAGGCTGCCGAGGCGCATCGACTCATAGAGGCTGGGCAGAACAGTCGCGGCCGAATCATTCTGGAACCATGATCACTCAAAAAACGCATCGTGTGGCCGTCGACATTGGCGGCACCTTCACGGATATCGTCCTTCTCGCCCTTGATACGGGCGATCTGTTCACTCATAAGACGCTCACGACGCCAGACGACTTTGGTCGCGGCATCGCCGAAGGAATTCAGGCTGTTCTTGCGAAGGCGAACGTGCAGCCCGCCGCGCTTGAGCGGGTCATTCACGCAACAACGGTTGCCACCAACGCTATCCTCGAGCACAAGGGCGCGGTGACGGGGCTGCTCACGACCGAGGGCTTTCGGGATGTGCTGGAGATGCGCCGCCTGCGTATCCCGGAAATGTATGCGCTCAACTATCAGAAGCCTGACCCGCTGGTCCCGCGGCGCTTGCGCCGTGAGGCGCTCGAGCGAATGGCGCCAGATGGCTCAGTGCGCCGTTCCCTCGATGAGGCGAGCGTGCGTGCAGCGGCCGAGCGTTTCCGCGAAGAGGGTGTGGAGTCGGTTGCGATCTGTTTCCTCCATGCTTATGCAAACCCAGCCCACGAAAAGGCGGCCGAGCGGGTATTGCGCGAAACGCTGCCCGGCGTCTTCGTCTCCTGCTCCTCGGACGTCCTGCCAGTGATCCGCGAGTATGAGCGCACCAGCACGACCGTCATCAATGCATTCCTGGGACCCACAGCGGCACGCTACTTCGGATCCCTTGAGAAGCACCTCGCCGCCATCGGCGTGCGCGCGCCTATCCTGGTCATGAAGTCCGATGGCGGCGTCATGTCGATTCGCGCCGCGGCCGAGCGGCCTGCCTACATCGTTGAGTCGGGCCCGGCAGCGGGCGTGATCGGTGCCGCAGCGCGGCTTGTTTCCGGGGACGCGATCACCTTCGATATGGGAGGCACCACCGCCAAGGTATCACTGGTGGAGGGCGGGCGAATTCAGCATACCGGCGACTATGAAGTGGGTGCCGGAATCAATCTCAGTTCCAAGCTGGTGATGGGCGGTGGCTATGCCCTGAAACTGCCGGTGATCGATATCTCGGAAGTCGGGGCGGGCGGCGGTAGCCTGGTGTCAATCGATGCGGGGGGGCTGCTCCGTGTGGGGCCGCAGAGCGCTGGATCCTCGCCAGGCCCCGTGTGCTACGGGCGCGGTGGCAGGCAGGCTACGTTTACCGACGCCGCGCTGGTGCTTGGCTGGCTCAATCCCAGGGCTATCGCTGGGGGTGGCCTGCAGCTCAAGGCCGCGCTTGCAAAGGAGGCGCTTCGCGAGCAGGTGGCGACGCCGCTGGCTGTGGCCGAGCGCGAGGCCGCGTATGGTGTGTTGCAGGTAGCGGCCAGCACGATGGTCCGCGCGGTAAAAGCAGTCTCCACCTATCGCGGCCGTGATCCGCGCGACTTCGCTCTGTACGCTTTTGGCGGCAACGGCCCTCTGGTGGCGGCTCTGGTGGCGGATCTTCTTGATATGAAGCGCGTGCTGGTGCCGCCGCATCCGGGCGTTTTCAGTGCCTATGGCCTGTTCCATGCGCAGGTGGCACATGAGGTGGTGCGAGGCTACCTGGCGCGCCTGTCCGAACTTGAGCCAGGCGAACTCGATCGCCGCTTCCAGGCGATTGAGGCGGATCTGCGCAGCCGTATGGAGACAGAGGGCGTTGCCGGTTTCGAACTGGAGCGTCATGCTGACCTGCGCTATTCCGGCCAGGCGCACGAGATCACCATTGCCACTGATCCGGGCTCCATCGACTTGCAGGCGCTTGCTGCCGCATTCGGAGACGAGCACGAACGCACCTATGGACACCAGGCCGAGCGGGAAGAAGTCGAGTGCGTTGCGCTGCGTGTCACAGCGCGCATCCCGTCCGACGTGCTGCCGGCCCGCTCGCGTCTCGTGGGTGGTGGCTCGGACCGGCGCAGCGCCTACTTCGGGCCCAAGGCCGGGGAGCACGATGTGCTGGTTGTGGGCCGCGGCGATCTGGCTGCGGGGGCTCTGGATGGGCCGCTGATCGTGGAGGAATACGACGCCACCTGCGTCGTGCCACCTGGCTGGCGCGCAAAGCTCGACGACGAGGGAAACCTGGTGCTGGACCGTTGAAGGATAAGCCTGTTGTGAAGACTGACCCGATCACTCTGGAAGTTCTGAAGAATGCCCTCTCGTCGATTGCGGACGAAATGGCGCTCGTCATCCTGCGCACCGCGTACAGCTCGATCGTGCGCGACTCGATGGATTACTCCACTGGCCTTTGCGACCGACATGGCCGGGTAATCGCCCATGGCCTCACCATGGCGCTGCATCTGGGCGCGTTCCCGGATGCCATGCGGGCATTGCTGCGTGACTACGGTGACGACCTAAAGGAGGGCGATGTATTCGTTTTCAATGACCCCTACGTGGCAGGCGGCATGCATCTGCCCGATGTCTATATCGTCAAGCCTGTCGTTGTAGCGGGCGAAGTGGAAGGTTTTTGCTGCACGCTGGTTCACCAGATTGATATGGGTGGGATCGCACCTGGTTCGACCGCAGTGTACTCACACGAGATCTTTCAGGAAGGTCTGCGTATCCCGCCGATCAAGATGATCCAGGGGGGAGTCCCCAACGAGACTTTCTTCAAGTTGATGCATCTCAACACCCGCATACCCGACAAGCTGGCGGGTGACATGCGGGCGCAGATCGCTGCCTGCAACAGCGCGGACCGTGCCTTTACAGCGCTGGTCGAACGCTACGGCTCGGATGGCTTTCGAGCGATGCTGGACGAACTGCATGACTATGCCGAGCGCCTCGCACGCGCAGAGATCCGCGCGCTTCCGAACGGGACCTGGAGCTTTACCGACTACATCGATGGGCTTGGCGAAAACCCGCAGCCCATACCGTTGAAGGCGACGGTCACCATCGAAGATGACCAGATGACGGTTGACTGGACAGGGTCTTCGCCGCAGGTGAAGGGTGCGATCAACTGTCCCTCGCCCTTCGTCAAATCAGCGGTGCATCTCATCCTCAAGTGCGCGGCGCAGCAGGAGATTCCCAACTTCGAGGGCGCGCTACGGCCGCTGACCATCGTGTTGCCCGAAGGTACGATCGTAAACCCCACGCAGCCGGCAGCCTGCGCGGCGCGCGCCATCATTGGTTGGCGGGCAATCGACACGCTGATGGGCGTGTTCGCACAGATCGTCCCTGACCGCGTGGGCGCGGCGGGCGAGGGTGGCGTTACCTTCCCTGCGTTCAGCGGCTGGCACAAGGGCCGCCGCTTTGTACTCGCCGAGACCCTGGCCGGAAGCTTTGGCGCCATGCGCCAGGCAGATGGCATGTTCGGCATTCCAAACCCCGGCGGCAACCTCACCAACCAGCCGGTGGAGATGATCGAGTCGCTGTATCCGATCGAGATCCAGGCCTACGGCATGATTCCGAACAGCGGCGGTCCAGGCCGGCGCCGTGGCGCGCCCGGCATCCTTCGCCGCTATCGGGTGCTCGGCGAAGAGATCGTGATCGTCATGCGCGCTGACCGCCAGCGCTTCCTGCCCTGGGCACTTGAGGGCGGTCAGCCCGGCACGCCGTCGTTCCACCTGGTGAAGTCGGCTGCTGGACAGCGCGTGCTGCCCCAAAACCCCATGGGCCCAGTTAGCGTGCGCAGGGAAGAGGTGTTTGAACACCTTGGGGCCGGTGGCGCTGGCGTCGGCGACCCGCTTGAGCGCGAGCCTATTCGAGTTCTGGACGATGTGCGCGAAGAACGGATCACCGCAGCGTATGCGTTTGACGTGTATGGTGTGGCAATTGAGGGTGGCAGGGTCGATGAGGAAAAGACATCATCCCGCAGGCGTTATCTGCGTTCGGCTATTGGGGCCGATCGACCCGCTTACCTGCAGCATTATCTTAAGCCCCTTGGCGTTTCCGAATTTCGACTTGAGGGTCGGGAACTGCAGATGCAGAAATAAATAAAACGCGCTGGACTTCTTAGCGGCGCATCAATTGACGCATCAGGCGACATACCGCGCAGGGTCGTAGGGCGCTGGATCGATTGCGCCGCGCCGGTCGGCGGCCACCTCGGCTAGCAGACCGCCGGTGATCGGGCCGAAGGTGAGCCCAAGCGTGCCATGCCCAAAATTAAAATAGACGTTTGGATGTACCGGACTGCGGCCGATGACAGGTACCGAATCGGGCATGCCCGGCCGGTGTCCCATCCAGCGTGATTGAGCCTCGCGCGGGAAGTCGGGCAGCAGCATTCGACCAAGCTTGAGAAAAAGATCGGCGCGATCGTAATTTGGCGGCGCATCGAGGCTCGCGAACTCCACCAGGCCAGCCACACGGATGCCGTCCTCCATGGGCGTCATGGCGAAGTGCATCTCGCCGTCAACCAGCAACCCATTCAACGGTACGCTGTCGCTGGGAACCATGATGTGGTAACCACGCCAGGTTTGAAGCGGCGCGTTGCAGCCCAGGGCTGCAGCAAAAGCCTGCGAGTGTGCGCCAGCGCAGATAACCAGATTCTCTACTTCCAGGTTGCCTTGGTCGGTGAGGATACTGGTGGGGGAGACGCTGCGAACATCGAGGTTGCGGAACTCGCCGCCCCGTTCCGTGAATAGTGCAACCAGCCGCTGTACAAGGCGACCCGGGTTGGCGATAGACGCGCTTGCCGGCTGGTACCACGCATAGCGGTAGTCCGGTGCGATCGCGGGCTCGAGGTCACGCAATGCCGCCTGGTCTAACTCTTCCACGGGCAGACCGAGGGCTCGCCGGGCATTCATGTCGGCTCGCTCAGCCTCGAAGCCCTCCCGCGTTCGGTAGGCGTACAGCTCGCCGCGGGGGCGAAGAAGATCCTGTGCGCGCGCATCGCGCAGTAGTGGCTCGTAGGCAGCGCGTGCGCGCAGCGCAAGCGGTGCCAGCGCGCGAGACGCACGCTCGACATGGCTCGGGCGCGAGGCCCACAAAAAACGGGCGAACCAGGGTGCAAGGCTGCCCAGGTATCGCCAGTTCAGCACCAGCGCGCTTTCCCGGTCGAACAGCATGCGCGGCACCATGCCAACGATGCCAGGGCGTGCGAAAGGCAGGACGCCGCCCGAGTGCAGGATGCCCGCATTGCCGAAAGAGCAGCCCTGCCCTGGAGCGTCCCGGTCGATAAGCGTAACGCGCCAGCCTTCGCGCTGTAGTGCGAGGGCAGTGCATACGCCGACGATACCGGCGCCCAGGACCGTGAAGTGCTTCATTGGTCGACTACTCGACTGCGACGCATTCGATCTCGATGTCGAAGTCCATCGGCCACGAGCCCACGTTCACGAAGGTGCGTGTAGGGGGGTTGGCTCCGAAGTAGGCTTTGTATACCTCGTTCACGCGGTTGAAGTGCGCAGCATTGGTAATGTAAACCCGTACGCTGACCACCTTATCCATGGACGAGCCTGCGCTTTCCAGACAGTGCTTGACGGTATCAAGTGCCTGTCTCGCCTGCGATTCAATATCACCGTTACTGATCTTTCCAGTCTTAGGATCCATCGGCGGCATGCCGGAAACGAACACGAAGCCGTTCGCCTTCACCGCTGCTGAAATGGGTACCTGCTTGGCCACGAGGCCTTCTGTGATGCCGGGAACATGCACGACCTGTTTGTGCGCCACTGATGACTCCTTAATGCTTTGACTGAATCGATTATAGGGGCGAGTCGATGCACCGGAATCCCCTGTCTCACCCTCACCGACTGAGAGGCGGATCAGCTGTGCCTCATAAGCACCGACCGCTCAGCGCATGGGTGAGGGAGGTTGTGCGGCATCCAGCGGGCCGCCAAGATCAACGGTGGCGTAGCTGGCGGGCATGTTGATTTCGATCAGTTCGA
>VGHA01000054.1 GCA_016868375.1 Betaproteobacteria bacterium
GGGACCGACATTCCGCAGGTGAGACAGAGTTTTTGAGGAATTCGACTTTTGAAACGCTTTTCAAACAAAGCTTTCAGCCACCTTCAGCTAGCTTTAAATAAGCCTCTGAGTCTCAAAGCAGTCTCATCTGCGAGATAAGCCTTACTTCTGGGATGCTTGACGAACAAGGCTTCTAGGCTTTCATTTTTCGTTCAGTCTCAACCCGCGGAAGGCAGGTTACCCCAAGGCTTTGATGATCGCCTGGCTGGTCGTGACGCTTCCGTATAAATCCATCTTTTGCACCCGCCCAGCCCCAAACATCTCCAACGTTGCATGGTGGCGATGGGGAAAGAAATCGCCACAGGCATCGGCTACTAAAATACTGTCGAAGCCATACTCCGTAGCCGACATGGCCGTCGAACCAACGCAGACACTTGTTGCCACCCCAGTAAACAGGAGGTGATGAACACCCAGTTGGTGGCGAAGTAAATAGGTGAGGCGGGATATGGGCTGGCCATCAACTAAATCGAGCATTTTAAAGCCATTCTTGCCATTTTTGGGCACCACTAGTTCCCCAGGAAGGGGCGGAATCCATGATAGGGCAGCCTCGTCACTATCCCTTCGTAGATGAATAACGGTTTGGGTATCCGGTTCCCCTATCACACCCTGTTGCCACTTCCAGGGGATCTCCTCCCAATCGCTGTACTGCTCGGCAAGGTGCACGATCTTCATCTGCGCCTGCCGACAAACAGCCGTCAAGTTTTGGAGTATTGGCAAGATGCCAACTGCATGTTCCACGCCACCCTTGCTTGGGTCAAATCCTAGATGGGAATTGGCAAAGGTCATTTGTTCCGGATCAGAGTTCAAAAAAGCACCCTGAAGATCAACCAAGACAAGGGCCGTGTGTTCAAAGTCCAGGCACAGATCCCGTGGTTCAGCTGCTAGAGAAAGTTGTGAAATCATTGTGCTTTAAACCTTTGATTAAATGAAAACTAAGTATTGTGGACTGCCTGCCCGGTTATGAGGCTGCACCAACGGCTCCGGTGTGGGCGAGATCAGTCCCGCGCTCGGACAGCCTACCAAACCGGGACCTGAGCGCCTGTGCGCCTGATGGGAAGTGGCTCACAGACACCACAGAGTTCCAGATTCAAGCCGGTAAGGCCTGCCTCTCCCCAGTGATCGATTACTCTGATGGCCTGGTGGTCAGTTGGTCGATCGGTAATCGACCAGACGCCGAGCTTGTCGATGCGGCGTTGGACGCTGCGATCGAGACAGTCGTTACCAACGCGCACTGGCCAGTAGTGCACTCAAATCCTGAAGGTCACTACCGCTCGCCAGGCTGGCTGACACGGATGGGCGAAGCCGGTCTCACGCCCTCCTTGCCACGCAAAGCCTGCTCGCCCGACAATGCCGCCTGCGACGGTTTCTTCGGTCGGCTGAAGAACAAGCTGTTCTGTGCAAGAAACCGGCTCAATGCGCCCATCGGCGAGTTCACTGCGGCGCTCGACGCCGACTTCCGCTGGTGTAACGACGGATCGATCAGAATCTCTCTGGGCTCAAGGACCCCCCTCGGAGCACCGCAAGCCTCTCGAAATCGCAACGATCTAATCTGGCCAAGGTTTCTGCCGTATCCCGCTAGGTCAATATTGGGCTGAATTCAACACACAACGCCGAAAAACTGATTTGTTCAGCGCTTCCCCATCAGTGGTCACCCTCATGTCCTCTCGCACCCAGCCTGCATTTCCGGTCCTGAGCTGCCAGTCAGTGCGGATCAGCGAACGCACCGTCTGGACCTTCGTAGAGATCAACGATGGTGAATTCACCGGGCAGGGCGAGTCAACACTGGAAGGTCACAGCGAAGCAATTGCAAAGGCGCTCCGCAGCTTGAGCAGCGCCTTGTTCGAGCCAAACGCGCCGCCGTCCGAGCGCCATTTTGGGCCCATCGCCGAACGCCTGCGAACTGCCAGCCAGTCCGGGGACCTCATTCAAGCCACGGCGCTGAGCGGCGTCGAGCAGGCGCTGCACGATCTGCTCGCCCGCCGTGCGGGCATCTCGCTGCACGCACGGCTGGGCGAGTCCCGGCGAAGCCGCATTCGGCTCTATGCAAACATCAATCGGGGCACGGTGCCACGAACCCCTCAGCAGTTCGCAGCTCGCGCGATTCGCGCCGCGACGCAGGGGTTCGACGCCATCAAAATGGCCCCATTCGACGGCGTGAGCCCCGAGGCTGCTGGTGACGCCTCGCAGCGGGCGCTGATCGACGCGGGCCTCGCCCGAGTTGCCGCTGTGCGCGATGCGCTCAACGAGGCCCACCTGGACTGTAAGTTGATGGTCGATTGCCACTGGCGCTTTAACGCGGCGCAGGCCATACAGATGGCGGACGAGCTCGCTAGGCTGAAGGTACGCTGGTATGAGTGTCCGGTTGCCGAAGTTCCAGAACAGTTCGGGACGCTGCGCGCGCTCCGCTCGCGAGCCAATCAGCTCGGCATGCAGTTGGCCGGCGCCGAGACAATGATTGGCGTGAGCGGTTTTTTGCCTCTGTTGCAGGCTGGGCTTTATGACGTGGTGATGCCGGACGTGAAGCACGCGGGCGGTCTCACCGAGGTGCTTCGAATCGCGGAGGTCGCTGCCGCCCACGGCGCAGCCTGCTCACCACATAACCCCACTGGCCCAATCTGCCATGCTCACAGCCTGCACGTCTCGGCGGTTTTCAATAAGCTGCCATCCCTTGAAGTACAGTTCGAAGAAAGCACGATGTTCTTTGATCTGGCGGACAACGGTTTGCCACAGTTTAAAGACGGAATGAGTGCGCTACCGGCTGGCCCTGGTCTGGGTACGCGCTTCCGCTTCGTTCCTTTCCCCATTAAGGAGAATTGAGTGTCTGCACGAAGCTCTCCCGCTTGCCCATGGCGCACCCACCGAGCCGCCCTTACCGCCATGACCGCAGCCGCAATCGCCACGCTGGCCACCACCTTACCCGCTGCCGTAGCTGCACAGTCATTCCCGACCCGCGCGGTTCGCGTGATTGTTCCGAGCCCGCCAGGCGACGGCTCCGACCTCACTGCCCGAGCGCTCGCACAGCGACTGTCAGAGAGCTGGGGGCAACCGGTGGTCGTCGAAAACCGCCCTGGTGCTGGCGGGCGGATCGGTACCGAGGCTGCCATCGCGGCCACCCCAGACGGCTACACACTGCTGATGGGGAACGCGGGTTCCAATGGCATCAACGCGGCGATCTACAAGCTGCCCTACGACCTCGAGCGCGGATTCGATCCCGTCACCCTGATCATGCGAGCCCCCAACGTCCTGGTGGTCAGTCCGCAACTGGGCGTTCAGTCGGTTCCTGATCTCATTGCGTTACTGAAAGCTCAACCAGGAAAATTCGCCTATGGTTCGGGCGGCGTAGGCAGTTCGGCGCACCTGTCGGCTGAACTCTTTAAGTTGATGGCGGGCGTCGACCTTCTGCACGTGCCATACAAGGGCGCGGTTGGCGCGCTGAATGGCGTGATGTCGGGTGAGGTCGCACTCTTCCTCGGCAATCTCCCGCCGGCAATCGGTCACATCAGAAACGGCCGGGTACGCGCACTGGGCGTCACCACGCTTAGCCGTTCGCCAATGTTGCCGGAAGCGTCGACGCTTGACGAGGCCGGGCTCAAGGGTTTTGAGACTGTAGCCTGGTTCGGCCTGTTTGCGCCCTCGGGAACGCCCGCCCCCCTCATCCAAATCATTCAGCAGGCGGTGTCACGCACCCTCACCGAAGCCGAGGTTAGAAAGCTGATCGACACCCTGGGCGGCGAACCCGTGGGCAGCAGCTCCGCAGAATTCCGGGCACTGGTGTCATCAGATATCGCCAAATGGCGTCGGGTAGTTGCTTCGGCCAATATTCGCGCGGAGTAAGCCGCCGCCCGGCCAGGGAGCCGGCCACCATGGGTAAAGCCATGTTCCTATCCTCAAAGGCGTGCACTGTTCCTCGCTCGTGTTGTGCGCGCGGCTCACGTCGGTTCAAATCGGGGAATCGCGAGGAGCCTGGAGGCGGATCCCGAATGCGTATCGCAGTAGGAATGGTCGTTGCGGGGCTCGCACTTGTCACAGGCTGTGGCGGAGGCTCCGGGTCAGGATCGGGATCGACCACCATCATCACTCCGCCGCCCCCACCACGAGCCCCTGCCTCGATACGACGCTCGGCGTGTGCCGCGTGGCGGATGCCGGGATCCGGCACATCACCCTGACGCGGGCCGGCGCCAATGGCCTCGCCCTTGACCCCGCGTCGGGCCTTGTCTACGTCGTGATCAACGGCGCGACGAGCCCCTGGTGCAGCGACGTGGGCAATATCGCCCCGGGCCTCGCCATCGTCGACCCGCGGGCGGGCAGGGAGGTGCGGTTGGTGAATACCGGGGAGGGCCCGGTCTGGCCGCTGGTCGATCCGCGCCGCAACAAGGTCTTCGTTGCCAGCTCGGGAGGGGCAGGGACCGTCGCGGTCCACGATCCCGCCACCGGCGCCCTCGAGAGATCGTTCGTCCTCGGTGGCCGTCCCCACGACCTGGGCCTCGATCCGTCCGGCAGCAACATGCTGGTGTCCAACACCTTCGACCGCTCGCAGACATTTGTCTCGCTCGTGAACGTGGACACCGGCGCGGTAGCCACCCCAATCGCGGTCGCCGAGCTGCCGCACAAGGTCGTCGTAGATGAGAGAGGCCGGATCGGATACGCGGTGAGCCTAGGATCGGGCCGCATCACCTCGGTGGACCTCGCGAGCGGCGCCCGGCTGCGCGAATACTCTTCGGGCCCCATTCCGCAGACCTCGGCGATGGCCTACTCGCCAAGCCGACGCCGCCTCTACGTCGGTAAGACCGGAGGCTCCACCCCATCGTCCGGCACGACGATCGTGGCGGTGGACGTCGACTCGGGATCGATCGTGGGAGAAGTCGGTACCTTCACGCCCGGCTCTCCGATCGCCACCCGTCCCCGGGTAGGGTTCGGCCTGGACGATGCCAATGGGTTGCTCTACTCAGCCATGGGCAACACCAACCTGGTCGCGGTCGTCGACATCGCCGCCATGCGACCGCTGGCCGTGTTCGAGGTGGATGCATGTCCATGGGCCGTCGCGCTGGATGTCGCACGCGGCGTCGGATACGTCTCGAACAACCAGGCGGCCGCGCTGACCGTATTCGACCTGGCCAAGGTGCGCCAGGCGGTGGGGCGCTGATGCTGCTGCTGATCGCCGGCCTCGTCCTCTTCCTGGGCGCGCGCCGCTGCCGATCCCGCTGCGCGTGCTGCTGGCCGTGCAGCCCGAGCTGGTCACGCCGGTGCTGCAGGTGGTGCAGCGCGTGGTCCAGCGGCATCTGCTGGGCCACACGGGGCTCAAGAGTGACGAGGGCCAGGGCGGCGCGGTCACCTTGATCCAGCGCTTCGGCTCGGCCGCCAACCTCAACATCCACCTGCACTGTCTGGTGCTGGACGGCGTGTACCGCTGCGACGCCGATGGCTCGCCGGCCTTCATCGAGGCGGATGCATCGACCTACGACGAGCTCAATGCGCTGCTGCACACCGTCATCGCCCGGCTCATGAAGATGATCACGCGCCGGGGCGTGCTGGTCGAGGACATGGGCCAGACCTACCTGGCCGAGCCTGATGCCGACGGCGAGGAGGCGCGCACGCTGCGCCCGCTGCAGGCCGCGGCCATCACTTACCGCATCGCCTTCGCCCCGCGCTCCGGGCAGAAGGTGCTGACGCTCAGGTACGCGATGCCACGCGAGAGCGCAACGCGCCAGCCCCTGTGCGCCGACGTCGACGGGTTCAGCCTGCATGCCGCAGTGCGTGTCGAGGCGCACGACCGCAAGCGGCTGGAGCAGCTGTGCCGCTACATCACCCGGCCGGCGTTGTCGGATGAGCGGGTGCAGCTCAACGCCGCAGGGCAGGTCGAGCTCAAGCTCAAGACGCCTTGGCGCGACGGCACGACGCATCTTGTGATGAGCCCGCTGGAGTTCATGCAGCGGCTCGCGGCGCTGGTGCCGCGGCCGAGGCTGCACCTGATCAGGTTCCACGGCGTGCTAGCACCCAATGCGAAGCTGCGGGCACAAGTGGTGCCGCAAGGGCCGCCCCCGCCCGGGCAGGCGCCAGCGCCCACCGAGGCTGCAGCCGCCGCCGAGTGCGAAGTCGAGCCTGTCCAGGCTCGGCCGCACCGCATCAGCTGGGCGCGGCTTCTCAAGCGCATTTTCGACATCCACATGCAGCACTGCCCACACTGCGGCGCCGGGGAGCTCAAGATCATCGCGGCCATCCTCGAGCGGCCGGTGATCGAGAAGATCCTGAGCCATCTGGGGTTGGATCCGCAGCCGCGGCCCAAGGGTAGGGCGCGCGAGGCGGGGCTGCATTTCGTTGCTTGAGCCGCCCGCGCCGTCGCATACCTATCGCTGCGGGCTGCGGGCACCCTGCCGCCAAGGTGGCGCTGCGCGCTGTGTCGGCAAGCCATGGCCAATATCAGGGTCAACCCTGAGGCCGGGCCCATCCTGCGAGCCGTGAACGTTCAAAGACCTGCCAACTCGCCAGCCCCGAGCCTGCAGAGGCCCAGACTGCGCGCTGAATCCGCCCAGACTTTCGCACTTCGACCCTCTGCGGACCCGGCCAGGAGCCTTTTCCGGCCCTTTCTTGGGGCGTCCTACGGCGTTTGAAAATCCTATCCTCCTGCCGGTGTTTCGCATGCCCAGCGGTGCCGGGCACGACGCCATGAAACTGCACGACATCATGCCCCAGGCCATGCTCTTTGTTCGCGGTGAAAACTCCGGCATCAGCCACAACCCGCTGAAATCCACCAATAGCCACGACATCGACCTGACGGTGCGTGCGTTTCAGGATCTGCTGGGCCAGCTGACCGCTGGTTAAGTGGCCGCGGTGCGCTTCGCGCGCCTTGCCGGGCGCGAAGCGCCAGATGCTTGTCCGCAGCGGAGCAGTCCGATATTCTCCGTCGGCAGTCTCGGGCAAGTCCCGAAAAAAGGAGGGCGCGGCCCTCGGGTCCGTGCCAGCATCCCACAACAGGAGACGATCATGATCCGGCGTGCATTTTTATCGGGCGCAATCGCGCTCGGGCTACTGGCCCTCAGCCAGCCTGATGCTTCGGCACAGGCGGAAAACCGCATCTTCCGGTTTGTTCCGCACGCCAATCTGGCGGTACTAGACCCCATCTGGACCACGGCCTACGTGACGCGCAATCACGGCTACATGGTCTACGACACGCTGTTCTCCGAAGATGCGCAGGGCAACGTCAAACCCCAGATGGTCGATACCTATTCAGTGTCGGCCGACAAGAAAACCTGGCGCTTCACGCTACGGAGCGGACTCGAATTCCACGATGGCAAACCCGTGACCAGCGCGGATGTGGTGGCCTCGCTCAAGCGCTGGGCCTCGCGCGATGCCATGGGAGGTGTGCTGAGCGACTTTATTGACCGGTATCAGGCGACTGATGCCCGCACCTTCGAAATTGTGCTGAAGGAACCCACAGGCATTCTGATTGACGCGCTGGGCAAGGCCTCATCGAACGTTCCCTTCATCATGCCCGAGCGCATCGCCAACACACCAGGCACCGAGCAGATCAAGGAAGCCATAGGCTCCGGTCCGTTTATTTTCAAGGCCGATGAGTTCAAGCCCGGAGCCAAAGCGGTCTATGAGCGCAACCCGCGGTATCAGTCGCGCAACGAACCCTCAAGCAGTATGGCGGGCGGTCGGAAGATCAATTTCGACCGGGTTGAGTGGGTGATCATCCGTGACCCGCAAACCCAGTTCAATGCGCTGAAAGCAGGCGAAGTCGACATGGTCGAGCAGCCGGCCTTCGAGCAGTACTACACGCTCACCAAAACCGCCGGTCTGAAGGTGATTGATTTTTCACCGGCAGGTCTGCAGTTCATCATGCGCTTCAACCACCTTCACCCGCCGTTCAATAATCCGAAGGTGCGGCAGGCGGCCATGCTCGCCATGGGTCAGCAGGCATACATCGCCACGCAGGTGGGCGTCCCGGAGCTCGGTCGGGTGTGCCGCAGCATGTATCCCTGCGGCACCACCTATGCCGACGAGAACACCGGTGACTTCACAGGTACGCCCAACATCGCTCGCGCCAAGGCGCTGCTCGCCGAAGCGGGCTACAAGGGCGAGCCCGTTGTCCTGATGCGCCCCACCGATCTTGCTTCGATCGCGAAAATTCCGCTGGTCGCCCGGCAGCAGCTCGAAGCCGCCGGCTTCAAGGTGGACTTCCAGCAGATGGACTGGGCGTCACTCGTTGCGCGTCGGGCGAAGAAAGATTTGCCGAGCGCGGGCGGCTGGAACCTTTTCCTCACCGCATGGACCGCTGGCGACATCTCCAACCCGCTCACCATGGCCATGCTTAACGCCAAGGGCGACAAAGGCTGGTTCGGCTGGCAGGATGAGCCGCGGATTGAAAAACTGAAGGGCGAATTCGCGCGCGCAGACAGCGTCGAGGTGAAAAAGAAAATCGCGAGCCAGATCCAGGCAATCGCCTTCGAAACCGCTACCCATGCGCCGCTTGGTCAGTACCGGCAGCCGGCAGCGGTGCGCGACATCATCGATGGTGTGCTCGAAACGCCCGGAGTACCGGTGTTCTGGAACATCACCAAGAAATGACGCGGCGCTGAAGCAGGCAGGCGTCGATGTTGCGATTCGTCTTCGGCCGCCTGGTGGCCGTGGTGCCGGTATTGTTCGTGGTCTCGTGCGTGGTCTTTCTGATCCTGCGCCTGGCCCCTGGCGATCCGGCTGCCGTCATCGCGGGCAGTTCGGCCACCACCGCTGACATCGAGCAGATCCGCGCCAAACTCGGACTGGATCGGTCGCTGCCGGTGCAGTTCGGAATCTGGCTGGGTCAGGTGCTGCAAGGTGATCTGGGCTACTCCTATTTTCTGAACAAGCCAGTGGCCGAGTTGATTGCGCAGCGCCTGGAGCCCACAGCGTCCCTTGCCATCGGTACCATCGTGCTGGCGGTACTGATTGCGGTACCGTTGGGCGCGCTCGCAGCCTGGCGCATGGGAGGCTGGATTGACCGGGCGCTTTCGGCCGTATCGGTGGCCGGCTTTTCCATTCCGGTGTTTGTCACCGGCTACGTGCTGATCTACCTGTTTTCCATTCAGCTCGACTGGTTCCCTGTGCAGGGTTATCGACCGCTGGGCGGCAAGGATGGTCTGAGCGGCTGGGCTCGCCACCTGATCCTGCCGTGGGCCGCGTTATCCATCATTTATGTGGCCCTGATTGCGCGTATCACGCGCGCGGCGGTATCGGAGGCACTCACCGAGGACTACATCCGGACCGCCCGCGCAAAGGGCGTCTCCGAGCAGGCGGTGCTCGTCCGCCACGCGCTCCGAAATGCTGCGGTACCCATCGTCACCGTGATCGGGATCGGAATTGCGCTCCTGATCGGCGGCGTGGTGGTCACTGAAACGGTTTTCGCCATCCCGGGGCTGGGGTCGCTCACCGTCGACGTGGTGCTGAACCGCGACTTTCCGGTCATCCAGGGGCTGGTGATGTTTTTTGCGATCAGCTACGTGCTCATCAATCTGCTGGTCGACCTCAGTTACCTGGTGCTCGACCCCCGGATCCGCTACTGATGAACACCTTCGAAAGGCTCTGGGCCAATGGCGCTTTTCGATACGGCGCCACCGTGCTCGCGCTCGTGCTGGTCATGGGTGTGCTCGCACCCTTCCTGGGCACGGTCGACCCGGCGGTGATGGACTACAACAACATCAATCGCGCTGCCGGCCATACCGGGTCCTTTACCCTCGTGGACGGCAGTCAGGTCGCCCACGCCTTCTGGCTGGGCACTGACAACTTCGGGCGGGATCTTTACAGCCGGGTAGTCTACGGCGCACGCGTCTCTCTGCTGGTCGCACTCTGCACGGCATTCCTGGCGCTTCTTGCAGGAGGCGCCGTCGGCATGCTGGCGGGTTACTTCCGCTCAGCCGATCTGGTGCTCATGCGCCTGATGGACGGACTCATGGCAATTCCCGCCATCCTGCTTGCCATCGCCCTGGTGGCGGCACTCGGGGCCAGCATCACCACCGTGGTGGTGGCGATTGCCATTCCCGAGATTCCGCGGGTATCACGGCTGGTGCGCTCGCTGGTGCTCACCCTGCGCGAAGAGCCCTTTGTCGAGGCTGCGCGTGCGCTGGCCACCCCCGCGCCGGTGATTCTTCTGCGGCATATCCTGCCCAACGCGCTCGCGCCCCTGCTGGTGCAGGGCACCTTTGTGGCCGCTTCTGCGGTGCTGCTTGAAGCGATTCTGAGTTTTCTCGGCCTGGGGCTGCCAGCCGAAATTCCCACGTGGGGAAACATCATGGCTGAAGGCCGCACCCAGTTCAGCCAGTATCCGGGCAATGTTCTGTATCCGGCTCTCTTTCTGGTCCCCACCGTGCTCGCGCTCAACCTGCTCGGCGATGGGCTGCGCGATGTGCTCGACCCCAAGTTTTCCAAGCGGTGACCAGCATCGCCACCCTGGAGATCGACGCCCTCAGCATCGCCCTGCCGCGAGGAGGCGATCGCACGGACGCTGTCAGCTCGGTGTCACTTGCAATCGAACCGGGCCGTACGCTTTGTGTGGTGGGCGAGTCGGGCTCGGGAAAATCCGTCATGGCAACTTCTGTGATGGGGCTTCTTCCTCGCGAGTTGCGAGTGAGTGCGGGTCAGATCCGTCTGGAGGGCGAATCGCTTCTTGAGGCGAGTCGCGCCCGCCTTCGCTCACTGCGTGGCAAGGCGATGGGAATGGTGTTCCAGGAACCCATGACCGCACTCAATCCTGTGATGCGCTGTGGCGATCAGATTGATGAGCTGCTCAGAACTCACGGCAGCGAGTCCGCGACCGAGCGTCTGCGCGCCATCCGGGAGGTGCTCGAACGCGTGCATCTCAGTGAACCTGAGCGCATTTTCAGAAGCTATCCGCATCAGCTGAGTGGCGGTCAGCGCCAGCGAATCGTGATTGCGATGGCGGTGATTCTGAAGCCCGCGCTTCTGATTTGTGACGAGCCCACCACGGCCCTGGACGTCACGACACAGAAGGAAATCCTGTCGCTGATCGCGGAGCTGCGGCGTGACCAGGGCAGCGCCGTGCTGTTCATCACCCACGATATGGGTGTAGTCGCCGACATCGCAGACGATGTGATGGTGATGCACCAGGGCCGCTGCGTGGAGCAGGGGCCCCGGGACCAGATTCTGCGCACCCCCTCGGCCGAGTACACCCGCATGCTGCTGGCTGCGGTGCCAGGTATGACGCCGCCTGCGCCACGCGTGCGCACGCCCGCCGCGGTCCGCCTGCACGCCCGTTCAGTGGGGAAAACCTATCTGAGCCGCGACTGGATGGGACGACGCCAGGAAACGGCGGCCCTGAAGGATGCAAGCCTCGCCCTCGAGGCAGGCGAAACGGTCGGCATCGTCGGCGAATCGGGGTCAGGGAAATCCACTTTTGCCCGCTGCCTCATCCGCCTGATCGATCCCAGCGAGGGCGATATCCACTGGGGGTCCGACGAAGTCGCCCGACGCAGCGAGCGTGATCTGCGGCCGCTTCGGCACCGCGTCCAGATGGTCTTCCAGGACCCCAACCGATCACTCAATCCGCGCCGCACAGTGGGTGGGGCGATCGTGGAAGGTGCGGTGAATTTCGGTCTCTCGCGCGCGGACGCCCAGGCGCTCGCCGAACGACTGATCAGTCAGGTGCGCCTGCCGCCCCAATCACTGGCTCGCTACCCTGGCCAATTCAGTGGCGGTCAGCGGCAGAGAATCGCGATCGCCCGGGCACTCGCCTGCCGACCCGAGGTGCTGGTTGCCGACGAGGCGGTCTCCGCACTCGATGTTTCGGTACAGGCCCAGATTCTCGATCTGCTCCGCGACATTCAGGCAGAGCTCGGCCTGGGGCTCCTCTTCATCACACATGATCTGCGCGTGGCCGCCCAGCTCTGTGATCGGGTGATCGTGATGCAGCGCGGCCGAATTGTTGAACAGGGTGCCACCCAGGCCCTGTATGCCTCACCCCATCACCCCTACACCCGGCATCTGCTTGCCAGCGCGCCAGCGGGTCTCGATCACGGCCGCTGAACGGTCGCGCTTCTCTTCCACTCTCCCATGCGAATTCTGATTGCCGGCTTCCAGCACGAGACCAACACCTTTGCGCCCAGCCGCGCCGATTGGGCTGCATTCAATCGAGGGGACAGCTTTCCCGCCTACCAGCGCGGCGCAGCCATGTTGCAGGCGTTGCAGGACGTGAATATTCCGATCGCGGGGTTTGCGCGCGCCGCGCGCGCTCGCAACTGGCAGGTGATTCCCTCGGGCTGGGCCGGGGCCTCGCCCTCCGCCCATGTCACCCGCGACGCCTTCGAGCGCATCAGCGCTGATCTGCTTGAGGATTTGCGTGCGGCACTGGCAACGGGGCTGGATGCGGTGTATCTCGACCTTCACGGCGCAGCGGTTGCCGAGCATGCGGACGATGCCGAGGGCGAACTGCTTGCGCGCGTGCGTTCGTTGATTGGCCCTGACCTGCCGCTGGTGGCAAGCCTTGATCTGCACGGAAACATCACCGCCCGAATGTTCGAACTGAGCGACGCGATGGTGGCCTACCGCACCTATCCGCATATCGACATGGCCGATACCGGTGCCCGCGCGGCGGCGCTCCTCGAACAGCGGGTTGCAATGGGTCGTCGGCAGGCGGTGGCAGTGCGGCGTCTGCCCTACCTGATACCGCTCAACGCCCAAAGCACCTGGACGGAGCCCGCCCAGGGCCTCTATCACCGCATGGGCGAGATCGAGACACGGTATGCGGCATCGCTCAGTTTCTGCATGGGCTTTCCTGCCGCGGATTTCGCCGAGTGTTCGCCCGTGTTGTGGGCGCATGCCGATACTGAAGCGCTGGCCCACGCCGCTGCCGACGCCCTCTTTGCCGAGGTGAGCCCACCCGGACAGTGGCGCACGGAAGTACTGAACGCATCCGATTGCACAGCCCGTGCCCTCGCGCTTGCCAGCGAGGCGAGCGCGCCGGTCGTCATCGCTGATACCGAAGACAACCCCGGCGCAGGCGGCGACAGCAACACCACGGGTCTGCTCCACGCCTTCATCGCCCAAGGCGCTGGGCGGGCGCATCCAGAGAAAGTGGCCTTCGGACTGATGTATGACCCCGATACTGCGCTGGCTGCCCACGCGGCTGGAACAGGTGCGGTGATTGAGCGCGCAATCGGGCGCTCAGTGCCCATTTATTCCGGGATGAGCCCGCCACCGCTTGCCGGGCGTTTCAAGGTGCGGCAATTGAGCGATGGGCGCACCACGCTCGCCGGCCCAATGATGACGGGCGCGCCTGTCAACCTGGGGCCAAGCGCCTGTCTGGAGATAGACGGCGTACTGATTGCAGTGGTGAGCGGCAAGACCCAGCTGCTCGATCGGGTCCTGCTCGGTATGGTGGGGATCGATGCCCAGGCCATGCGCATCATCGGTGTGAAGAGCTCGAACCACTTCCGGGCCGACTTCACGCCCATTGCGAGCCATGTGCTGGTCTGCACATCGGGCGCACCCATGGCAGCCGACCCGGCCGATCTTGCCTGGCAGCATCTGCCTCCGCATACCCGCACCCGTCCCTGAGCGGGGCCTGCCCCACGCTGTTTTCTGGAGCCTCTCATGCCCGTGAGCCCGACTGATCCGTGTGAATGGACCGCTTCCGAGCTGCTTGCCGCCTACGCGAGCGCACAACTCTCGCCAGTCGATGCGACGCGGGCTGTGCTTGGCCGAATCGAGCGACTCAATCCCTCACTCAATGCCTTCGTACTGATCGATCAGGAGCAGGCCCTGGCGAGTGCCCGCGCGAGCGAAGAGGCCTGGCGACAGCATCGCGCAGACGGCACGCCGGTGGGCGCGCTCGAGGGGGTTCCCACCACCATCAAGGACCTGATCCTCACCCGAGGCTGGCCCACATTGCGGGGCAGCCATACCCTGTCCGCTGATCAGCCCTGGGAGATCGACGCGCCGGTCACGGCCCGCCTGCGCGAGGCGGGAACTGTGCTGCTGGGCAAGACCACCACGCCCGAATATGGCTGCAAGGGCGAAACCAATTCACCGAGAAGCGGACTGACCCGCAACCCCTGGCACCTGGGCCGCACGCCCGGTGGTTCATCAGGCGGCGCTGCGGCTGCCGTCGCTGCAGGCCTGGGGCCACTTGCCGTGGGAACCGACGGAGCGGGCAGCGTTCGTATTCCCGCCGCATTCTGCGGCAATGTCGGGCTCAAGCCCAGCTTCGGTCGCGTCCCTGCCTATCCGCTCTCGCCATTTGGCACGGTGGCCCATCTGGGCCCGCACACGATGTCGGTGCGTGATGCGGCGCTGATGCTCAATGTGATGTCAAAGCCCGACCCGCGCGACTGGACGTCGCTTCCACCCGACCAGCGCGACTACACCGTGGGACTTGACGATGGCGTTCGAGGGCTGCGAATGGCCTATTCGCCTACGCTGGGCTATGTGCGAACGCTGCACCCCGAGGTCGCCGCCGCCGTTGATCGCGGGGTGCGCCTGCTTGAGCAGCTGGGTGCGCATATCGACGCGGTAGACCCCGGCTTTGACGACCCGCTTCACATCAGCACGGGACTCTGGTTTGCGGGCACCTCTTCGATCTGGCGATCGCTCACCGATTCCCAGCGTGCGGTCACCGACCCCGACTTTCAGGCGCAGGCGCAGATCGGACAGTCCATCGATCTCGCCCGCATCCATGAGCTCACCATGGCACGGGGGGCGCTGGGCTCACACATGCGACAGTTCATGACCCGTTATGACGTGCTGATCACACCGTCGGTTGCCATCCCGGCGTTCGAGGCCCGCCCGGCGGGCAGCATCGAGATGAATGCGCAAGCAATGCTGGGCTGGACGCCCTACAGCTATCCGTTCAATCTCACGCAGCAGCCAGCGATCACGGTGCCATGCGGACTCTCATCGGAGGGGCTGCCTCTCGGCATCCAGTTTGTCGGAAGGATGTTTGATGACGCGATGGTGCTGCGGGTGGCCCGGGCGTTCGAGTCGGTCTGTCCGGTGGCGAGGCCCTCGCTCGCGTGGGCGGTGAACTGATGCGCGCGCCATTCAGCCGAACCCTCATCGACCTGATCTGCGAGCAGGCCGAACGCCATCCTCAGCAGCGGGCGGTTATCGATGAGCAGGGTTCATGGACCTATCCGCAGCTGCGCGACCGCTGCTTCGCGCTCGCCTCCGCGCTTGCCCGCGCGGGTATCCGCCGCGGCGACCAGGTGGGCCTGCTGATCAACAACCGCGTTGAATGGATAGAGATCTGCGTGCCCGTCTCCGCACCGGGCGCGGTGGCCGCGCCTTTTTCCACCTGGTCCACGCCCCGCGAACTCGACTTTCTGCTGCGCGACTCTGCTGTCCGCATCCTCATTACGCTGGATCGTTTCGGGGAGCGTGCCTACGCCGATGAGTTAGTTGCCCTGATGGCCGATGCTTCCAAACGTCCGCCTGCGCTCGAGCAACTCGTGGTGGTGGGCGACCTGTGCCCAGACGGCGCTAACCCCTATGAAGCGTGGCTGGCCACAGCGCCGCCATTCGAATTGCCGCCACCGGGCGATCGGGCGCCCCCACGACACGGCCTTCATTCTCTACGCCTCGGGCTCCACCGCAAACCCCAAGGTAGTGCCGAACATTCATGGCGCGGTCGTTGAAAACGGATTTCACATCGGAGAGCGGCAAGATCTCACGCCCATCGACCGGGTGATGCTGCCGGCGCCACTCTTCTGGTCCTACGGCGCTGCGAACGCCATGTGCGCCACCTTTTCGCACGGGGCCACCCTGGTGTTGCAGGGACGCTTCGAACCCGGTCCTGCGCTAACCCTGCTCGAACGTCACCAGTGCACATCGGTCTACACGCTGCCGGCCATTACTCACGCACTCATCAGTCATCCGGATTTTTCGCCTGTCCGCACGCGAAGTCTGCGCACCGCAATGACCATTGGCACGCCACAGGACGTGGCCACCGTCGCCCAGGTGCTGGGTGCACGCGAAGTCTGTAACGTCTATGGCCAGACTGAGTCATATGGCAACTGCTGCGTCACCTGGCACCACTGGCCTCTTGAGCGTCGAATGGAGGTGCAGGGTCCGCCACTACCGGGCGTGAGCCTGCGGATCATTGATCCCGAAAGCGGCCGTGAGCTCGCTGCAGGCGAAACCGGTGCCATTGAGGTGAGCGGCTATCTCACGCCGGGTTACATCGGCGAGAGCGCTTCGCAAAACGCCGCGGCGTTCACCGAAGACGGCTCCCAAATCCCGTCGCATGGGCTGGACGTCTCCCAGCGATTCCTCTACCCTCGAAATGCCCGATCAGGTTCGCGACCGGCGAACCCGCGGTTCAAGAAAAAGCGCCCCGCGCGCAGACGACACCCGAGGAGAAGTCCCATGAGTTCATCATTTTCACGTCGCGATGTGCTTCGCGCGAGTGCCGGCGTCGCCACCTTCGCCATTAGCGGTAAGGCCGTGGCTGCATGGCCCGACCGCCCCATCACGCTGATCGTACCCTACCCGGCTGGCGGCGGCACTGACATGGTTGCGCGCACGCTTGCGCCCATCATGGAGCGCGAACTCAAGGCCAGCATCAATGTGGTAAACCGGGCGGGCGGAGGCGGCGTCACGGGTCATGACGCGATTGCCCGCGCCCAGCCCGACGGCTACACCATTGGCATGATCACCAATGATCTGTCGTTCTACACGCATCTGGGTCAGTCAAAACTCACCCATCGCGACTTCACCAAGATCGGCCAGACCAACGAGATCCTGGGCAGCGTCACCGTGAAAGAAGGCTCACCCTGGAAGACCGTGGGCGATCTGCTCGCTGCCATCAAGGCCCAGCCGGGCAAGCTTCGAGGCACGGGTGCTGCGCCGGGGGTCAACTGGCACGTTGGTTTCCTGGGCATGATGGATAGTCTCAAGATGGACCCGCGCTCGGTGGTGTGGGTGCCAGCCCAGGGCGGCACGCTTGGCCACCAGGACGTTGCTGCAGGCGGCTCCGAGTTCTCCACCTCATCGTTGGCCGAAGCGCGGGCGCTCCTCGAGGCGAAGAAGGTACGCACACTCTGCCTGATGGGCGATGCGCGCGCCGAACAGTTCCCCGACATACCCACCCTGAAAGAGGCCACTGGATCAGACTGGACCTTCTCGGTGGTGCATGGCATGGGCGGCCCCAAGGGCTTGCCCGCTGAAGTGACAGCTCGCCTGAGCGACGCGCTCGCCAAGGCACACGCCAATGCCGACTTCCAGGCGGCGCTGAAGCAACGAACAATCCGCGCCGTCAATCGCAAGCCCGACGCCTGGGAAGCAACGCTCGAGCAGCAGCTGAACACGTACGGACGCCTGCTGCGCGAGGCCGGTCTCGCGCGTGGCTGACCTCGCCCGACGCCTGGGCACAGCGCTGCCCGTGGCCGCTCTGGGTGTCGCCGCGATCTTGTTGTCGCGTGACTTCCCCCCGGTGCCCGGGCAGACCTACGGGCCCGGGCTATTCCCCGCGGTACTCGGCTGGGTGCTCACTGCCTGCGCGCTCGGGGTGGCGCTTCAGCCGGCCGCGAAGCAAACAGTCTCGGCCAGCTCCGAGGGCAGGCTCGCCGCCGGGGTCTACGCGCTGGCCCCGGCAGTGTTGCTCGCCGGGTGGGAATCCGCAGGCTGGCCCATCCTGTCGTTCGCACTGGGCAGCCTGCTGCTTGGCGTGGGTCGGGTGCGTTGGTGGCGGTGTCTCCTGGGTGGCGGCTTGATCGCCGTTCTCACCTGGGTACTCTTTCCCCTGCTGCTGCGCGTGCCGCTACCGCGCGGGCCGCTGCCCTTCATCCCCTACTGAATCCGCGAGGCTACGCATGGACGCCTTGCTGCGCGCGTTCACGATGGTCGGGCAACCCGAGGTACTGCTCACCATCGTTGTTTCATCGATCTTCGGCCTGGTGGTGGGATTCATTCCTGGGCTCACCGCCACCATGGCCACCGCGCTTCTCGTGCCCTTTGCCATGTTTCTCGATCCCGTCCCGGCGATCGCCTCCATCGTGGCTGCGACCGCCATGGCGATCTTCGCGGGCGATATCCCCGGCACGCTGCTACGCCTGCCTGGCACACCCGCATCGGCCGCCTATGTGGATCAGTCCTATCGACTGGCCATGGCTGGCCGCGCTGGGGAAATCCTCGGGATCAACGTTGTGTTCTCGGCCCTGGGCGGTATCTTCGGCACTATCGTGCTGGTGACCTCCGCGCCGCTTCTCGCCGACTACGCCCTGCAGCTCTCATCGTTCGAGTTCTTCTGGCTGGCCGTCCTGGGCTTGTCCTGTGCGGTATTCGTGGTGGGCGACAACGTGGCCAAGGGCCTCGCCGCACTGGCCTTTGGTCTGCTGCTCGCCACCGTGGGTCGCGACTACACCTCCGGCTTTCCACGCTTCACCTTCGACGAGGCCGATCTCCTCGATGGCATTCCGTTCGTCCCGGCATTGATAGGATTTTTCGCGCTGCCGGAAATTCTTCGAACCATGCTGGGTGGCGCGGTAGCCCGCGGCCAGCCCATCACCCAGGCGGGAAGCATCTTCTCCGGAATGCTTCACGCGGTCTGGCACTGGCGCTGGAATTTCCTGAGATCAAGCGCACTCGGCACTGCGGTGGGGGCACTGCCCGGGGCCGGCGCCGATACCGCGGCCTGGACCGCCTACGCAGTATCCAAGAAACTCACCCGAGACCCAGACGCCTGGGAGCGCGACAGCGTGGAAGGGATTGTTGATTCCACCAGCGCCAACAACGCCGCACTGTCGGGCGCATGGATTCCAGCCCTGGTTTTTGCCATTCCGGGCGACACCATCACCGCCATCGCCATCGCGGTGCTCTATCTCAAGAACGTCACCCCTGGCCCATCGATTTTTCTTGAAAACGCGCATGTTCTCTACGCGGTGTTCACCACCTTCTTCATCGCAAACCTGCTCATGATTCCCCTTGGCTGGATTGCCATTCGCGCAGCGATTCCCATTCTCAGAATCCCGCGCCAGGTGTTGATGGCACCGCTTCTTCTTTTTGCCTGCGTGGGGGCCTATGCGGTCGACAACAATGTGTTCGGTATTGGCGTGATGCTGGCCTGCGGTCTGGTGGGCTACTGGATGGAGCACCATGGCTATCCGGTCGGCCCGGTCGTGCTCGGCATGGTGATGGGACGACTGGTGGAAGAGCATCTGATGATCTCGCTCATCAAGGTGCAGGGCGATCTCACCCGGTTTTTCGAGCGCCCGATCGCCACTGCGCTGGCCGTGTTCACGCTGATCGTCTGGCTGCTGCCGCTCCTGCGATGGATCACAAAGCGGCTGCGGCGCACATCGGCGACCAGACCCGCCAGCCAGGTCTGAAGGAATCAGAATGAATACGCCTCGGCAGGACACGATTGCGGTCATCGATGCGCACCATCACATCTGGGATCTCGGGGCCAATCACCACCCGTGGCTTTGCGATGAGCCGCCGCCCGCGTTTCGTTATGGGGACAGCCGGCCGCTACGCCGCACCTACCTGCCGTCGCACTACCGTGCCGATGCGGCCGGTTTCAATATCGTGGCGACGGTTTACATGGAGGCTGAGCACGATCCCGCCGACCCGATCAGGGAAACGCGCTGGGTGCATCAGATCGCAGCGAGGGATGGTCTGCCACAGGCCATAGCGGCGGCGGCTTTTTTCGATCGCGACGACGCGCACGACATCATCCAGGCTCAAGCCACCTTCCCTCTCGTGCGAAGCATCCGGCACAAGCCGCGCGGGGTCGCCAACCCCGCACACTACAGCGCCGGGCACCAGATCGCGGGCTCGATGCGCTGTCCGCGCTGGCGTTCAGGCTTCTCGCACCTCGCGGAGAGCGGTCTTCACTTCGAGCTGCAGACTCCCTGGTGGCATCTCGATGATGCCTTCGAGCTCGCAGCCGATTTCCCGGGTACGCTCATCATCCTCAACCACCTCGGCCTTCCCGCCGATCGCAGCCCCGATGCTCTCAAGGCCTGGCACGGGGCCATGTCACGATTCGCGAAGGCGCCCAATGTGCGGGTGAAGCTCTCGGGCATCTGCGTGCCAGGCGCCCGCTGGGCACCAGACCTGAATGGCTGGATTGTGCGAGAAACCATCAACCTGTTCGGCGCCCAGCGCTGCATGTGGGCGAGCAATTTTCCAGTGGATGGCCTGGTGTCGAGCTACGCCGATATTCTGAGTGCCATGTTCGTCATCACGCAAGATCTCGCTCCGGCCGACCGGGTGCGAATCTTCAGTGGTACAGCATCTGAGGTGTACCGGATCCAGACGGGCCAGCGCCTGTGGTCAGAGGCTTGAAGTCTGAGGCAGCCGAGGCGGCTGCCGTCGGTGAATTGGCCGGGCGGTGACAAAACGTCTCCGCGGGTGGGAAGAAACCATGGATAGAGGAGGCATGGATGGGTAGACCCGCGCTGACGATTCGGAAGAGCGGAGGGCGTATCTCAAGGGCCTCACGCTAAAACTCTATTCAAACCATGGTTAGTGGGCGCGGGCCCTGTGCTGGACCGTCGGGACAAGAATTGGTTGCCCGATGCGCCTGGTTCAGCGCATCCCGATCAAGTTGCGCAGCAGGGCCTCAGAGAGCGAGGTCCAACCCACAATGGCGCCCTGCGCGCGGATCATCGATAGCGTGGCGGATTTGTACTCGGGGAAGTAACTCTCGGTGCAGTCCTCGAGCAGCAGGCAGTCGTAGCCCCGGTCGTTTGCCTCGCGCATTGAAGTCTGCACGCAGACCTCAGTGGTCACCCCCATGAACACCAGATGGCTGATGCCCTGTGCGCCAAGCCGTTCATGGATGCCTGTTGCGTGAAACATGCCTTTACCGGGCTTGTCGATCACCCACTCGCCTGCGAGGGGGCGAAGCGGCTCGATGATTTCGCAGCCAGGCTCTCCCGCCACCAGGATGCGCCCCATCGGTCCTGGATCGCCGATCCGAAGGGCGGGCGATCCACGATCACGCTTGGCGGGCGGGCAGTCTGACAGATCGGGCCGGTGCGCCTCGCGAGTGTGCAGTGCCAGCCCGCCTGCATTTCGCCAGGCGGAGAGGACGCGCTGGCAGGCCGGTACGATCGCCGACAGCCGCGACACATCATTACCCAGGGATTCGCCGAAGCCGCCTGGCTCGATGAAGTCGCGCTGCATGTCGATCACTACCAGCGCAGTTTTCGAGAGTTCGCACGCGAACGGAAAGGGAAGGGCATCGATACGCATCAAACGGTCTCCGTTGGGTGCGCTGCAGCATCATCGGAGGCTGCAAGTTGCGTACCAGTGCTGCACGCGCCACAGTGGTTCTGAATTGCTGGGATGGCGCGCTCTTTCATGGTGCGCACGCCTTGCCTGGTCAGTTGAAACGTTTGAATACGGTGCGCCCGGCACCAAAGCGGCCCGCGCCTCCCGAGTTCGTCACTTTTGCCCCATTTTTAAGCAATTTTGGCCACCCCCTGCGTTAGAAATCAAAAGCTTACGGTCTGATTTCCGGACAATCGTGTAGTTCCACGTCGGCATCGACCACGCCTGACTGGAAATCCGCTTATCCGCTACAGTAGCGACATGTTCGTCAAACTCAATCGCAGCGGCGGGCGCGTCTACGCCCAACTCGCCGAAGCCTTCCGCGACGACGCCGGTAACCCCCGTAACCGCGTCATCGCCACCCTCGGCCGCGTTGATAAGGACGACCCCAATATCAACTCTGTCCTCGCAGGCCTCG
>VGHA01000055.1 GCA_016868375.1 Betaproteobacteria bacterium
GACAGCAGCTTCGTGAAGTCAACCTTCTGCCCCGCCAGGTTCAGCCTTGGCAGCTCAAACACCAACTTCGGCAGCTTCAGGTTCGCCCAGTCGATACTCGGCAGGCTCCCGCCTCCACCTCCCGTTCCGCCGCCCCCCAGCGACAGCGACGGCAGGCTGATGTTCGGCAACTTCAGCGTCCAGTTCGGCAGATCCAGCCCAACGCTTGGCAGCAGCGCCGCCAGATCCGGGAAGCTGAACTTCGACAGATCAAGGTTGGGCAGGCTCAGCTTCAAATTGGGCAGACTGAAGCTCGGCAGGCTCGGCGCACTGAAGTCAAAGTGCGGGAAACTCGGCAGGCTGAAGCTGAACGATCCCCAGCTGCTCGCAGGCTTCTGCCCCGGGTTCAACTCAAACAGGTTGAAGCTGAACGGCAGATCCACCGGCAAAATCGTCAGCCCTGGAATCAGCGCGCTCGTCCCATCGGCCTTCGTGAGACTCACCTCGCCTATCGTCAGCGTCCCCGCCGCTCCAAACTTGCCATTGAGCGTGCCCAGTATCAGCGCACCCTCTAGCTTGCCCAACCCAACCCGCGCACCTCCGGGCGTAGCGCCCACCGTCAGCGCTGTCTTGCCCTCCTGCAGCGTCACCACAAACGCCTGCTGCGCCGCCGTCCCCTCCAGCAACACCATCGGCTGCCGCGCTATCCCAAACCGGCCGTCCAGCGTGTAACCAACCGCCCCGCCATTCACCGTCAGCCCAACCTCTGCGCTTACCGCAAAAAAGTCATGGTGCTGCTCGGCGCTGAAATCAAATCCCCTCTGTCCTATCGTCGCCTTCGACGCTCGTCCCGTCGTGTTGAACCCAACCTCAACGCCCTTCACATCCCCAAACGACAGACTCGATAACGCCCCACCCAACCCATCCGTCACATCAATGTCGTCGGCTCGCAAGACGCCCGACACACCGTCCGTCTCGATGAGAACTGCACCGGCGATATTGCTGACCCGCACCTGCATGTCGCTGACCGTGCCGCCGGTACTCATCAGCAAAGCCGCATCGCTGATGGCCAGTTCGATCGCGCCGCTTGCGGCAAGCGGGACGCTGATGGAAAAGTCGCCGGACAGTTGCTGCCCGGCAAGGGTTACGGTGAGGTCGTTGGCTGCAAGCGTGGCTCTCGCGAAACCCGGCGTTGCAGACAGCGCGAACTGTCCCGAGACATTCAACCCGCCGAGTTCGAACGCGCCGTTGAAGCTGACGCTCTGAGCCGTGACGAAATAATCGGCATTCAGTAACTCACCGATCTGGTTCTTTTTGGTGTCTAGCCCAACCGTCTCTGCCAGGCGTAGCCCGGTACCAACGCCACTGCCCAGTTCACGTGCAACCAGCTTGACCTGACCCGCGGCGGTTGTACTACCCGTTTGGACGATGTCGAACCATACATCGTCGTGCAGTCCGAAGAGTCCCGTGCCGCGCTCGAATTGGCCGCTGACGCTGCCGTAGGTGAGCACCACAAATTCGTCGCCCGCCTTGGGCTTGAACCCGTCGAGCAGCTTGATATCGATGGTTCCGGCAATCGTTGCTCGACCCGACACATTGATCTGGTCGTGGAAACCGCCACCAGTTCCTGGTGAGACGCCGGAGAACTCGAACTCGACGGTTCCACTTGCGGCTTGGGTCCAATCGCCCGCGACGGCCTGCACGCCAGGGGAATAACCCGGACTGGAAATGCCTTCGCTGTAAACCGACCCATTGATGAAGCCTGACCCGCCAAGAACCTGCCCGCGCTCGATACGAAGCTCGCCGCCGTTGAGGCCCACGCGTTCAAGCGCGGCCGCGTCGATGAGTGGCAGCGCCACGAGCGAAGCCAGCGTAGTCAGGTCGAGCCTGTCTTCGCTGACGTCGGCATCACGCTCGGACTGACGTGGATCGGGAAGTGCCGACACACTCTGCGCAGACGACACCAACCAGTCGGTCGTACCAAACGGCGAGCTGAGCGCCGAGGGGAGCGCGTCTTCCGCGCTGCCCTGCTCATGCAAGTCGCCCGGAAGCGTAGCAGCCGTTGACTGGGGAGACTGCTCCGCACGTACGCGCACAGCCCCGGGGTTGGACTGGTCAGCAGAGTTCGTAGAAGGAGGTTCGCCGACCTGCCCGTCGGCTGTCAGCAGTTGCTCGAGAGAGGCGATCCGAAGGGAGGGGTCAATCGCGCTCAGCGACGTGGTTGGGGTGACCTGGGGCGAGGTGGGGTTTAGCGGCTCAAGGCTGATCAGCGAGGCGGTCGCATCGGCGGACTCCACGCCGAAATCATGGAAACCGGGCGCCGATGCCGAGCGTTCGCGATCATCCATGACGATCGCAGGCATGGCGGCGGAAACGGGATCTGCGGATAGCAGGACCCTGGGCTCAAGGGGTTCGACGCGGAAAGCGTCCCGGACCAGCCTGGCCAGTGCGGATTTAGACCTTCGTTTCAAGCGACCCCCGGACATTAGAAGGGGGCAGGACGAAATGCGACCCCGCCTCCCTGAACCCGCTTCGCCCGCCGCGGACGAAACCCCCCGTTCTTATCCCTTGAAGTGTATGGGAAACAGGCCCTGAAAGGCTGATGATTACTGACCAGGGCACGCAAACCGGTCGACTCGCGAAACGCGGCCGCGGAGCGCCTGGTCAGGACCGCAGGAGGCAGTTAACTGTTAGTCGCCACAGACTCGCGCCCGCTGCCCGCGGGGATCTCAAACTAGAAACGATTTCCGCCACCCGCAGGGCAATCCAGGCCCGCGTTGCCGCCGTGCAGACGGGCTATTCGCATCACGATGAAGAGGCCAAGTCCTGCGCCAGGTGTCGCGGTGGCCCGGATGCCACGGACATACGGGGCAAACAGTGCCTCTCGTTCCGCCGGTGGAATGGGCGCACCAAAATCGTGCACCGACACCCGCCAGCCATGCGCAACCAGCGAGACCTCAAGAAGAACTGGGCGATCCCGGGGTCCGTAAGCCAGCGCATTCCCGATCAGGTTGCCCAAAGCGATACCGATCAGTCCGCGATCCGCGGTAACCATTGCAGGCCCCTGAGGCGGCGCGAAGGAAATATCGGCGCCCGGCCAATCAGCCGCGGAAGAATCTCGCACCTGCTGGACAAATTCCACGAGTTCCAGTGGCCGCAGCTCAGTGGGATGCCAATCGGCACGGAGTCGATCGCTGGCAAGCAACCGGTCAAACAGGTCGCGAAGGCGCCCAACCGATCGAACGATCTTGTCATAACGCGCTCCGCGAGCGGCCGGATCCAAACCCGGAATATCCTGCAATATCCTTGTATGCCTCTATCGTCGCCAAAGGGGTGCGCAATTCGTGCGAAAGCATCGCAACAAAATCGCGCTCTGCACGGCGCGCTGTGCGCTCCGCGATCAGTTCGCCCTCCAACGCCTCACGCCGAGCAAGCGCCTTGGCCGACTGTGTCGCAATGCCGAACGCCAATACGCTCAAGTAGGCGATTGACATCATCTCGCGAAGGCCTTCCGTCCACCATGCGCTCGGAAACACACCCAGATTGCGCAGCACCCGTATCAAAGACATGGCGACGTAAGCACCGACGCCCACCAGGAAGAATCCTGCCGCGTCCACCCCTTGCCGCCACTGACGCCACAACAGGCCAAGCAGCACTGGAATGAGCAAGAGGATCACAAATTGAAGCTGGAGGATGATTTCGGTGAAGTAGCCGGCCAGGATACACAGGCTTGCCGGAACGGCCAGCAGCCATCCTGCGCGAGTAACGAACAGATAGAGCCGCGGGTAGTCCCGATGCGTTCGCGTCAATCGCGCGACAAAATCGATGACCGCTGCAACGCTCAGCACAAGAAGTACGCCCTGCAACGTGTCAGCGAGTCCCGGGAAAGACTTTCCGCCTAACCACCCAGGCAAGCCGACCAGAAATAGCAGCGTAAGGCCGCTTAGCGTTGCAAATACCGAATACAGGACCCACACGCGTTCGCCGAGCGCCAGCGCGATAACCAGGCCTGCGAGGACCGCTATCAGGTGGGTGCCCGTCAGGAACCCAAGCTGAAAAAGTTGCAGATGCTCGAAAGCATCATGGCGCGGTCATCCCGGAGCGACAGCCGGGTTGCTATCGCGTTACGCGTTTCCACCCTGATCAGCAGGCGGTTTTCCCCGGGCCCAAGTTGCAGAAGAACCGAAGGGAGCAAGGTTGAGGCTGATGTGTCGGTCTTGGGCACGTCCTCGCCGGCCGAATACGAGCCCAGGCTGCCATCAGAGCGTTGTAAGTAGACGTCGACGCGGTCAAGGAGCGGGTTGGACATCACCAGCCACCAGTCTTCTCCGACCCACTCAGAACGTTTGATGAGCGCTCTCACCCACAGGGCCTGGCGCGAAAACCCCTCCGATAGCCCCTGCTGCGGCACCGCAACGGGCAACGTCTCCCAACGGCGAAACAAGTCCACCGGGGTGTCAACGTCGCTTACACCAAGTACTCTCTGAACCTTGATGTCAACGCTCTTGCCCGAACCGACTTCGGTGGCCGGGGCGGCAAATGAGGCTGTGCAAAGCACCAGCAGCGCCGCGATCAGGCCACGCGCGCATGCGATCAGACTGGCGTTGAACACGCTGAAGTTGGCCGAAATCCGTTTACCTCTTCCGCGGCACACACCGGTACATCGATACGAAGTTCGCGGAGACGTATACTCATGAATCTTATGCATGTTTGAGAGTAACACCGTTGAATCATGGCCCCCGACATCCTGCTGGTTGAGGACGATCCGGACCTTCGCGGAGAGGTCGCAGCGTTTCTCAGATTTAACGGTTTTTCAGTTCGCGAAAGCGCGGGGGTAGCCCAGGCTGCCGATGCAGTGCGCAGTCGAAAGCCCGACGTCGCGCTGGTCGATGTCCTGCTGCCAGACGGTTCCGGGCTGGCACTGCTTCCCATCCTGCGCGCTGAAGCACCGCAATGCATCAACATAATGCTGTCGGCGCGTCTCGAACTCGCGCTCAAGCTTGATGCCTACCGGCAGGGCGCTGACAACTACCTGGTCAAGCCGGTTGATCCCCGTGAGTTGGTGGCATTGCTGAACGCGGCCATGGCCCGAACCCCCGCAAGCCAGCGTGGCTGCTGGACGGTTGAAAGCGACTCCCTGACCGTTCGCGGGCCCAATGGACTCACGCAGACACTGAGCCTTCAAGAAGTGACGCTATTGCGCGAGTTTGCTCAGGCCGAGAATCACTTCGTCAGTCGACGGCAGCTGGTGAAGGCGCTGGGCTACGATTACGTGGCCTATGATGAGCAGCGTCTCGAGGCGATGATCAGCCGGCTACGCAAAAAACTCGCCCCCTTGGGCGAGAATCCCTTGAAGGCAGCGCACGGCCGGGGCTATGTGTTCACGCAGGTGCTGCGCTTAGGCTGACGCCAGCCTGAACTCGGGCCATGGCCAGGCACCGCGCCGCAGTCGATCCAGCCAGAACGCCACAATCTGGGTTTTGACATCCGTCAGCGTTCCCGCCCGGATGGCATCCATCAGCCAGTCCACGGACACCGCCTCAAGCTCGAGAAACTCGCCGTCGTCGAGTTGCCGGCCGCGATACTCCAGACCCCGGCAAAGATAGATCTCGAGAACTTCATCGGCAAACCCGATGGCCGGGTGTAGCCGCGTGAGATAGGCCCACTCTCGGGCAACGTAGCCGGTTTCCTCTAGCAGCTCGCGCTGCGCAGTTTCGATGAACTGCTCGCCGTGATCACGTTTGCCTGCAGGCACTTCAACGAAGACCTGCCGAAGCGGGTAACGAAATTGACGCTCGATTAACACCGACCCATCATCGAACAACGGCACCATGACCGCTGCCCCCGGGTGCACGATGTACTCCCGCGCGGCCTCTGCGCCATCGGGCAGCACCACACGGTCTCGCTTGACCCGAAGAAAACTGCCCTGGTAGACGGTTTCGGACGACAGCGTCGTTTCGGTTAATTGATCGTCCGAGCGCAGGGGAGCTTCCGCCATGAAGCAGGGCCGACTCAGGAGCCAAGCGCCTGTCTGACCGCGTCGAGGCATGCTCCGATGAGCGGCCCCGGCAGCAGTCCCAATCCGAACACCAATGCGCCATTGACCGCCAGCACAACCGCAGCCGATCGGGAGTAGAGCACGCGCTCGGAATCAACCGGTGCATCGAAATACATCAGCTTGACGATGCGCAGGTAGTAGAACGCAGCAACCAGGGACAGCATCACCGCAAACACGGCGAGCCAGGTCATGCCCGCCGACACAACCGAACCAATGATGATGAACTTGGCATAGAAACCCACCATCGGTGGGATACCTGCCAATGAAAACATGAGCAGCAGCATGACCAGTGCAATCCACGGACTGCGCTGATTCAGGCCCCGCAGATCATCCAGCGTTTCGGCCTCAAAACCGGCGCGTGACAGCACCATGATCACGCCGAAGGTGCCCACCGTAGTGAACACGTAGGTGACGATATAGAACAGCGAGGAACCCCAGGCGTCCGCAGCACCTGCGGCATCACCGTCCACCACGCCGGAGAGCATACCCAGCAGAACAAACCCGACCTGAGAAATGGTGGAGTAAGCAAGCATGCGCTTGAGGTTCTGCTGAGCAATGGCCACCACGTTACCCACCACCAGCGATGCGACCGCGAGGATGAGCAGCATCGGCTGCCAGTCGGCCCAGGCCCCCAGCATTCCCTCCGCGAGCATTCGAAAAGCAATTGCAAACGCTGCAAGCTTGGGAGCGCCTGCAATAAGCAGCGTCATGGCAGTGGGAGTGCCCTGATAAACGTCGGGGATCCACATATGAAACGGGACCGCTCCAAACTTGAACGCAAGCCCCGCCACAATGAACACCAGACCCAGCGCAAATACCCAGGCGTCGACCTCTCCGCTTACCAGGCGCCCGGCAATTTCGTCGATGGCAAGCGTGCCCGCACCACCGTAGATCATGGACATGCCGTAGAGCAAGAATCCCGATGCGAGCGCGCCCAGCACGAAGTACTTGATGGCTGCCTCGCTGCTGATGCCAGAATCGCGCCGTAGCGCTGCGAGCGCATACAGCGAGAGCGACATCAGCTCAAGACCCAGGTAGACCACCAGCAGATGATTTGCCGAGATCATGACGAACTGACCCAGGAGCGACAGCAGCGCAAGGCTTTGGAACTCACCCCGCGCCACCTCACGGTCATCGCAGTAACGCGCGGCCAGCACCAGAGACGCCGCCACCGCAACCACGGCGCACAGCTTCAGCAGTCGGGAAAGCGAATCGACGATGACCATGCCGCCAAAGGCGGTCTCAGTGGTGGTGGACGACTGAGGGATGAGGGCCAACAGCGCGATGGTAAGGACCAGCAACGCGCGGGCAGTACCGCCGAAGCGGCGACGCGCGCCCCCTGCGTCGGACAGCAGTAACACGCAGATGCCGATGAGCAGCAGGATCTCGGGCAGCAAAAGCATCAGGTTGTAGGATTGCTCAGTCATGTCATGCTCACCGGATCTTCGATGACGCAACGTGGCGAAGCAGCGCATCAACCGACGCGTCAGTCATGTCGGTGACCGGCTTCGGGAATACGCCCATCACAAGCACCATCAGCGCCATGACCACGAGCATCCAGAATTCACGACGGGTCAGATCGCTAAGCCCCGCCACATTGTCGTTGGCCACCGCTCCAAAAATGACCCGCTTGTACATCCACAGCGAGTAGGCTGCACCGAACACCAGGGTTGTGGAAGCAAGCGCAGCAACCCAGAAGTTGAACTGCACCGCTCCAAGGATGACGAAAAATTCGCCCACAAACCCCGACGTGGCGGGAAGCCCGGCGTTGGCCATGGCGAACAGCATGAACAGGGCCGCGAACTTTGGCATGGTGTTCGCCACGCCGCCGTAATCAGCGATGTTTCGCGAATGCATGCGGTCGTACAAAACGCCGATGCATAGAAACATGGCGCCGGAAACAAAGCCGTGGGAAATCATCTGAACGATAGCGCCCTGAACGCCCATCTGGTTGAAGATGAAGAAGCCGAGCGTTACAAAACCCATATGCGCAATCGATGAATACGCCACGAGCTTCTTCATGTCGGTTTGAACCAGCGCGACAAGTCCGATGTAGACGACTGCGATCAGCGACAGCGTAATCATGAAACCCGCAAGTTCCTGGCTCGCATCGGGAGCAATGGGCAGCGAGAAGCGCAGGAACCCGTACGCCCCCAGTTTCAGCATAATTGCGGCCAGCACGACCGAGCCGCCGGTTGGTGCTTCAACGTGCGCATCAGGCAACCAGGTGTGCACCGGCCACATTGGCACCTTGACGGCAAAGGCGATCAGGAACGCAACAAATATCAGCGTCTGCTCTTTCATGGAAAGCGGCAGCTGATGCCACTCGAGAATGGAGAACGAACCCGACATGAGGTACAGATAAATCAACGCCACCAGGGTCAGCAGCGACCCCAGCAGTGTGTACAGGAAAAACTTGAACGCCGCGTACACCCGATTGGCGCCACCCCAGACCCCGATGATGATGTACATCGGAATCAGCGTGGCCTCGAAAAACACGTAGAACAACAGGCCGTCCAGCGCGCTGAACACACCCACCATCAGCCCGGACAGGATGAGAAATGCAGCCATGTACTGGTGCACGCGCGTCTCGATGACCTCCCAGCCGGCAATGACCACAATGATCGTGATGAAGGCCGCGAGCAGAACGAACCAGACGGAAAGACCGTCAACACCCAGCAGGTAAGTTGCGCCCAGCAGTTCGATCCAAGGTAATTGTTCGACGAACTGGAAATCAGCCGAGCCGCGGTCGAACCCGGTGAAGAGCGGAATCGTGACAAGGAACCCAAGAATCGCCCCGACCAACGCGACAGCACGTACGGTGGGCGCGTTTCGCTCGTTGCCAAACGCGAGCAGGAACGCGCCGAAAGCAATAGGCACCCAGATCGCGGCGCTCAAGACGGGGATGGCATTCATGGTGTCAGGGGCTCAGTGCGCGGGATGCTCAATGCCGAACGATGGGTAGCACGACGAACAGCAGAAGGACCGCTACGCCTACGATCATCGTGATCGCGTACGTGTTGAGTCGGCCAGTTTGGATGTGGCGGAGGATCGAAGCGAACCCACCAATCAGCTTCGCGCTGCCGTTGACGGCAACGCCGTCAATCAGTTCCTGATCGCCGCGCTTCCAGAGCGAACGGCCCAGGAAACGAGCGCCCGCTGCAAACACCACCTCATTGATCCGATCGAGGTAGTACTTGTTCTCGAGCAGACGATGAAGGCCTTCAAAGCGGCTCTTGATCGCCGCCGGCAAAGCGGGGTTGATCAGGTACATGTACCACGCCGAGGCAACACCAGCGATCATCAGCACGAAAGGTAGGGTCTGGAATGCGTGCACACCCATGGCGACCGGGCCGTGGAAGTGCTTTGCGATTTCCGCAAGCGCCGGATGACTCTCCAGCACCGCAATGACGCCATCGAAATAGCCGCCAAACAGCATGGGGCCCGCCGACAAAAAGCCGATGGCAAGCGAAGGGATCGCAAGCAGCAGCAGCGGCAAGGTGACCACGAACGGCGACTCATGAGGCTTGTCGCCAGCAGCCAACCCATGATGATGATCATCATGCTGCGAGGCGTCATCGTGTGCGTGATGATGCGATGACTGCCCCCATCGCTCCTTGCCGTGGAAGACCAGAAAGTACATTCGAAACGAGTAGAAAGCGGTAACGAAGACCCCAGCCAGAACGGCGAAATAGGCGAACCCGGCACCGGGCACGTTCGCGAACTTGGCCGCCTCGATGATGAGTTCCTTCGAATAAAAGCCCGATAGGAAGGGAGTACCGATCAGCGCCAATGATCCAACCAGCGAGGTAATCCAGGTAAGCGGCATGTACTTCCGCAATCCACCCATGTTGCGGATGTCCTGATCGTGGTGCATGCCAATGATGACCGAACCCGCAGCCAGGAACAGCAGCGCCTTGAAAAACGCGTGGGTCGTCAGATGGAACACGGCGATGCTGTACGCGGATGCTCCCAGAGCCACCGTCATATAGCCCAGCTGTGACAGGGTTGAATAAGCAACCACCCGCTTGATGTCGTTCTGGACAATGCCCAGAAAACCCATGAACAGCGCAGTGATGGCGCCAATAACCATCACGAAACCCAAGGCGGTGTCAGACAGCTCAAACAGCGGCGACATGCGCGCGACCATGAATATGCCGGCGGTGACCATGGTTGCGGCATGAATCAGCGCCGAGATGGGCGTTGGGCCTTCCATGGAGTCGGGCAACCAGATATGCAGCGGGAACTGCGCCGATTTGCCCATGGCGCCAATGAACAGGCAGATGCAGGTAACCGTGAGCAATGACCACTCGGCCGAGCCCATCAGGTTGAGGGTGGTACGGACCAGCTCGGGCGCTGATTCAAAGACTTCGACGTAATCGAGGCTCCCGAAATACACCAGCACCAGACCGATACCAAGCACGAATCCGAAGTCGCCCACGCGGTTGACCAGAAACGCCTTCAGGTTCGCGTAAATCGCGGTGGGTCGTGTGTACCAGAAGCCAATTAGCAAATAGGACACCAAGCCCACCGCTTCCCAGCCAAAAAACAGCTGCAGGAAATTGTTGGCCATCACCAGCATCATCATCGCGAAAGTGAACAGCGAGATGTAGCTGAAGAAGCGCTGGTAGCCCGGGTCGTCAGCCATGTAACCGATGGTGTAGATATGCACCATCAGCGACACGAAGGTGACCACGCACATCATCGTGGCCGTAAGCGTGTCAATCAGAAAGCCAACCTCAAGGCGGATGTCTCCAATGACCGCCCACTCATAGAGCGTCCCGTTGAAGGCGTTGCCAGCCAGCACATCGGCGAGCGTCCAAAACGACGCCGCGCACGACACGGCAACGCCCGTGATGGTGGCCCAGTGCGAGGCGGACCGGCCAATCGAGCGTCCGAACAGGCCAGCAACGATCGCGCCCGCCAGCGGCGCAAACGCCGCGAGCAGATAAGCGAGTTTCATGTCATCGTGCATGGCGCGGTCATCCCTTCATGCTGCCGAGATCCTCAACATCGATGCTGCGCAAATTGCGAAACAGCACGACCAGGATCGCCAGACCAATTGCGGATTCAGCAGCAGCCACCGTCAGGATGAAAAACACGAACACCTGACCCGCCATATCGCCCATGAAGTGCGAGAAGGCAATGAAGTTGAGGTTGACGGCGAGCAGCATGAGTTCGATGGCCATCAGCACAATGATGACGTTGCGGCGGTTCATGAAGATGCCGACGATGCTGATTGCGAACAGGATGGCGCCAAGCGTCAGGTAATGGGCGAGCGTGAGCGTCATGGTGGTCAGCCCTGTCGCGGCGGGGTTGCGCCCGCGGAGTCGGAGCCTTCGGCTGCCTGATCGCCTGGTGCGCCGGGGCGTCGCTCGGCAGGCATGGAAACCAGGCGAACACGGTCTTCGCGCCGGGTACGCACCGCTGCCGACGGGTCGTTGTATCGGGAATCTTTACGCCGGCGCAAGGTCAGCGCGATAGCAGCGATGATTGCGACCAACAGAATGACGGCGGCGATTTCCACAGGGTAGATGTAGTCGGTGTAGAGCGCCTCGCCCAGCAGCTGGGTATTGCCGGGACCGCCGCTGGGTGAATTGGCCGGCGGCAGCGGCTGGTTGAATCGACTCCAGATCACCAGCGCGAGTTCGGCAACCACCACCGCACCCACGATCAGGGCTACTGGGAGGTTCTGCCAGAATCCCTCACGCATCTTGTCGAGGTTGATATCAAGCATCATCACGACAAACAGGAATAACACCATTACCGCGCCCACGTACACGAGCACCAGGGTGATTGCGAGGAACTCAGCCGCCAGCATCATCCAGATGCAGGCAGCGGAGCAGAACGCCAGCACCAGAAACAGCGCAGAGTGCACCGGATTGCGCGCAGAAATCACACGCAGCGCCGACAACACGGTGATGGCGGAGAAAACGTAAAAAAGAACTGTCTGGGCGTCCATGGTTTCGGGCGTGTCCGTCAGGCCGGCAGCTGCCGACTAGCGGTACTTCGCGTCGGTCTCCCTGCTGGCGGCAATTTCCTTCTCATAGCGATCACCGACCGCCAGCAGCATTTCCTTCGTGAAGTAAAGATCGCCGCGCTTTTCGCCGTGGTACTCATGAATGTGCGTTTCAACGATGGAATCAACCGGACAGCTTTCCTCGCAGAAACCGCAGAAGATGCACTTGGTGAGATCGATGTCATATCGCGTGGTGCGGCGCGTGTTGTCGGCGCGCACCTCGGATTCGATGGTGATGGCCAGCGCAGGGCACACCGCCTCGCACAGCTTGCAGGCAATGCAGCGCTCTTCGCCATTGGGATAGCGACGCAGCGCATGCAACCCGCGAAAGCGAGGCGACATCGGCGTTTTTTCCTCCGGGTACTGCACCGTGATTTTGCGGGCGAAGAAATAACGCCCCGTGAGCGCGAGACCCTTCAGCATCTCGCTCAACATAAAGCTCGACAGGAACTCCTTTACGGCCATCGTCTCGCCCTCACTTCCAAATATTCCAGGGCGTCTGCATCCAGACCGCCACCACAACCAGCCACACCAGCGTCACCGGGATGAAGATCTTCCAGCCCAGTCTCATGATGTGGTCGTAGCGGTAACGCGGGAACGACGCACGGAACCAGATAAAGAGCGACACCACCACAAAGGTCTTGATACCGAGCCAGATCCATCCCGGAATCCAGTTGAGCACCGGCCAGTCAAGTGGCGGCGCCCAGCCGCCCAGAAACAGAATCGAGGCCACCGCCGACAGCAAGATCATGTTGGCGTATTCGGCGAGGAAGAAGATGGCGAAACCCATGCCCGAATACTCGATCATGTGGCCCGCAACGATTTCGGACTCACCTTCCACCACATCAAACGGGTGGCGGTTGGTTTCAGCGACCGACGAGATGATGTAAACCACAAAAATTGGCAGCAGCGGCAACCAGTTCCAAGACAGGAAGTTGATGCCCAGGTCGGCAAAAATTCCCTCTCCCTGACGCAGCACGATGTCGGTCATGTTCAGGCTGCCCGACACCATCAACACGACCACCATTGCAAAGCCGATAGCGAGTTCGTAGGAGACCATCTGAGCCGAGGCCCGCATTGCGCCCAGGAACGCGTACTTCGAGTTGGACGCCCAACCGGCGATGATGATTCCGTACACCTCAAGCGAGGTGATGGCCAGCAGCAGCAGAAGCCCCGCGTTGACGTTGGCCAGCGCCTGTTCAGGGCCGAACGGGATGACCACCCAAGCCGCCATCGCGGGCATGATGGTCATGATGGGACCGATTACGTACAGTACAGGATTGGCGCGCGCCGGCGTGATGACTTCCTTCAGCAGCAGCTTCAGCGCGTCGGCGATGGGCTGCAGCAGCCCAAATGGCCCCACACGATTGGGCCCGAGCCGGATGTGCATGTAGCCGATCATCTTGCGTTCCCACAAAGTGAGATAGGCCACGCAACCCATGATGGGCAGCACCAGCAGAATGATCTTGATGAGATTCCAGACCACCGGCCATGCCGCGCCAAGCGCGCCAGAGCCCCATTGGGTGAAGCCGTCGATCAGCGCATCCATCAGGCGGCTCCGTTGACGGTGATGGGCCCAGCCAGGCTGGCCAGGCCCGCGGTGGTCGGATGAGCGGCCGCGATGCGAAGCACCTGGTCAGCGAGCGTGTCATCCAGTTCAAGCTCAAGCGTTGCCTGTCCGCTGACGCCCGCAACGGTCTGCTCAAACCGCACCCGAGACCCGGCGGCAAACCCCAGCGCTGCGAAGGTACGGGCATTGACCCGCGCACGCGGCGGCCGCGCGTCGCGCGTCTGCTGCAGGCTTTCGGCCCTGCGAACCAGCGGATCGGTGAAGTAGACGGGGACGTCAGCCAGCCGCTCTAGCCCCTGGCTGCTCCGGGGCGCAGGGGCGCTGACCTCGCCTGCAAGATGATTGTTCAGCCGGCCTTCCCAACCATCCGGCAGCGCAGCGGCGCGCACGGCCTCGGCGCTGTCGAACTGGGCGCCGGGAATTCCGGTGAGATCGGCAAGCACTCGAAGCACTTTCCAACCGGGACGGGCCTGGCCCGCGGGACGGACGACTCCGTTAAACGCCTGCAGTCGACCTTCACAGTTGACGAAACTGCCCGCGGTTTCCGTGTACGGTGTAATAGGCAGCAGACAGTCCGCCAGTTCAAGCAGCTCTTGAGACCGGAAGGCTGTGAGCGCAATGACGGACTGCGCGGCACCCAGCGCGGTGCGCGCCACGGCAGGCAGCGCGTGATCGAGCGTAGGCTCGTTGTTAAGCAGCAGATACAGCGCACGTGGCTGTTCAACCATGGCCCGGGCGTCGAGCGAACCCGCATCAGGCACCGCGCCAGCAAGCCAGGCCCCCACGGTATTGGCCGCTTCGGTGAGCACGCCGAGGCGAGCACCACAGGCGTCTGCCAAGGCCTGCGCCAGTTGCACCAAAGATGCCTGCTCGGGATGCTGCGACACCGCATTACCCAGCAGGATGGCCGGAGCCTGGCCTGAGGCCAGCAGCTCGGCGGTTTGGACCGCGTCGGATGAAGGCTCAATGCCCATCAGCCCGGCGGGTACCGGAATTGACTTGATACGCGCCATGGCCACCGCCACGCCAGCAAGCGCGTGCGCCCAGCCGGACGGTGCAACGGTTTGACGGACCGCCACCGGCATGAGCAGATCTTCAGAGGCCGCATGCAGCGTTGCCACACGCGCACCGCGCCGAACCGCCGCGCGGATTCGCGCAGCGAGCAGCGGATGATCTTTACGCAGGAACGACCCGATGATGAGCATGCGGTCGGACTGCGCCAGCGTTTCAATGGACATACCCAACCAGGGCACGCCCGCACGTCTGCCATCGGCGGACGCATCAAGCTGGCGAAGGCGGAAATCAACGTTACCGCTTCCGAGCCCCCGAGCAAGCCGACCGAGCAGGAAGGATTCTTCGACCGTGCTGTGCGCCGAGCCCAGCATGCCGATTGCCTGGGCGCCCCGCTCGTCGCGAACCCGCGTAAGCGCATGGGCCGCGTAGTCAAGCGCAGTTTGCCAGTCGGTCGTCTGCCATTGACCGTTCTGGCGGATCATCGGCTCGGTGAGGCGGTCGGGGCTGTTCAGCCCTTCATAGGAGAACCGATCACGGTCGGAGATCCAGCATTCGTTGACCGCTTCATTGTCAAGCGGCACGACCCGCATGACACGATCAGCCTTGACCTGGACAACGATGTTGGATCCCAGCGAATCATGCGGCGCGATCGAGCGACGCCGCGCGAGTTCCCATGTGCGGGCGCTGTAGCGGAACGGTTTGCTGGTCAGCGCACCAACTGGGCAGACATCAATCATGTTGCCCGACAACTCGGAGTCAATCGAGCGTCCAACGAAGCTCATGATCTCTGAGTGTTCGCCACGGCCCGCCATACCGAGTTCCATGACGCCAGCCACTTCCTGACCAAACCGGACGCAGCGTGTGCAGTGAATGCAGCGGCTCATTTCTTCAGCGGAAATAAGTGGCCCCATTGGCTTGTGAAAAACAACCCGCTTTTCCTCGTGATACCGCGACGCCGAACCGCCGTACCCCACCGCGAGATCCTGCAGTTGACACTCACCACCCTGGTCGCAGATTGGACAATCAAGCGGATGGTTGATGAGCAGAAACTCCATCACACCTTTCTGCGCGGCAATTGCCCGCTCGGAGCGGGTTTGCACTTTCATGCCCGGTGCGACCGGCGTTGCGCAGGCCGGCAAAGGCTTGGGCGCTTTCTCTACATCAACCAGACACATGCGGCAGTTGGCCGCGATCGAGAGCTTTTTGTGATAGCAGAAATGGGGGACAAACAGTCCAAGCTTCTCGGCTGCATGCATGACCATGCTGCCGGGGGGAACCTCGACCTTCTGTCCGTCTACTTCGAGCTCGATCATGCTTATGGAGTCCTGATCACAAGTAGGTCGGCACCATGCAGCGCCGGTGCTCGACATGCCAGGCGAATTCGTCGCGGTAGTGCTTGAGGAAGGCCCGGACCGGCATCGCCGCAGCATCGCCCAGCGCGCAGATGGTGCGGCCCTGGATGTTGTCAGCGATTCGGTTGAGCTCATCGAGATCGGCCATCGTGCCCTCGCCGTTCTCGATTCGGTGCACCAGCCGCCAAAGCCAGCCCGTGCCTTCACGGCAGGGCGTGCACTGGCCGCACGACTCTTCATAGTAGAAATACGACAGGCGGAGCAGCGACTTCACTGCGCAGCGCGTTTCGTCCATCACGATGACAGCGCCCGACCCAAGCATGGAGCCCGCTTTGGAAATGGAGTCATAGTCCATGTCGGTGGCCATCATGGTGTCGGCCGGCAGCACCGGCATCGACGAGCCGCCCGGGATCACCATCTTGAGTTTGCGGCCACCGCGCATACCGCCCGCGAGTTCGAGCAGCTTGGCAAACGGCGTACCGAGCGGGATTTCATAGTTGCCCGGTCGTTCGACGTCACCCGAGATCGAAAACACCTTGGTGCCGCCGTTATTGGGTTTGCCCGTTTCAAGGTAGGCAGGACCACCGTTTCGGATGATCCAGGGTACCGCTGCAAACGTTTCGGTGTTGTTGATGGTGGTGGGCTTGCCATACAGCCCAAAGCTGGCCGGAAACGGCGGCTTGAACCGGGGCTGCCCTTTCTTGCCTTCGAGCGATTCAAGCAGCGCGGTTTCTTCGCCGCAAATGTAAGCACCGTAGCCGTGGAACGCATGCAGCTGAAACGAGAAACCCGAGCCCAGGATGTTGTCGCCGAGATAACCCGCGGCGCGTGCCTCGTCGAGTGCTTCCTCGAAGCGCTGATAAACCGAGAATATTTCGCCGTGAATGTAGTTGTAGCCCACGCTGATACCCATTGCGTAGGCAGCGATCGCCATGCCTTCGATGACGATATGCGGGTTGTAGCGCAGGATGTCGCGGTCTTTGAATGTCCCGGGCTCGCCCTCGTCAGAGTTGCACACCAGGTACTTGGGCCCGGTGTACTGCTTAGGCATGAAGCTCCATTTGAGACCGGTCGGGAAACCCGCACCGCCCCGCCCGCGCAGACCCGACGCCTTGACTTCAGCGATCACCTGCTCGGGGGTCAGGCCCTCGGTAAGGATACGACGCAAGGCTTGATAGCCATCGCGTTGTTCATAGTCTTTAAGTCGCCAGCCATCGGGTGAACTGAGCCCCGCCAGAATCTGCGGCTTGATATGCCGCCCATGAAAGCAGGTTTCCTGGGCACGGGCGTCGATTAGCAGGTCATTGGCTCCCATTGATCGTCTCCTCAGCCCTGTGCCTTCAGTTCATCGATCAGCGCGTCAAGCTTGGCGTTGTCCATGAAACTGCACATCCGCTTGTTATTGACGAGCAGCACAGGCGCATCGCCACACGCCCCCTGGCACTCGCTTTCCTTCAACGTAAACACACCATCAGCAGTGGTTTCGCCGTAATTGATGCCGAGCCGCTCCTTAAGGTACTCGCCCGCCTTGGCGCCGTCACGCAATGCACAGGGCAGGCAGGTGCAGATGGCGAGCTTGAACTTGCCCACCGGTCGGGTGTCATACATGTTGTAGAACGTTGCCACCTCGTGCACCGCGATGGGCGGCATCTGCAGGACCGCAGCAACCGCTTCAATGACCTCTGGCGACACCCAGCCGTGTTCGTCCTGAGCGATGGCCAGTGCCGCCATCACCGCCGACTGCTCCTGGTCGGCCGGAAACTTGCGAACCTCGCGCTCAATGCGCGACTGTGCGTCGGCAGACAGCAGCAACGCCGCGCTCATCGGTCGATCTCCCCGAAAACGATGTCCTGCGTGCCGATGATGGTGACGACGTCGGCGATCATGTGGCCGCGGGCCATCTCGTCAAGCGCCTGCAGGTGTACGAAACCCGGCGCGCGAATCTTGAGCCGATAAGGCTTGTTCGCGCCATCGGAAACCAGATAGATGCCGAACTCACCCTTGGGATGCTCAACCGCCGCATAGGCCTCGCCCTCGGGGACATGCATGCCTTCCGTGAAGAGCTTGAAGTGATGAATGAGTTCTTCCATGTTGGACTTCATGTCAACACGAGAGGGCGGCGCCACCTTGTGGTTATCGGTCATGACCGGGCCGGGATGATTGCGCAGCCATTCCACGCATTGGCGAATGATGCGATTGCTCTGGCGCATCTCTTCAACCCGCACCAGATACCGGTCGTAGCAGTCGCCGTTACGACCCACCGGAATATCGAAATCGAGCAGGTCGTAGACTTCATAGGGTTGCTTCTTTCGAAGATCCCACTCAACGCCGGAACCACGCAGCATCGGGCCGGTAAAGCCAAGCGCCTTGGCACGGTCAGGGTCGACCACGCCAACGCCGACCAGCCGCTGCTTCCAGATACGGTTGTCGGTGAGCAGCGTTTCGTACTCATCGACGTAGCCCGGGAATCGGTTGGTGAAGTCTTCGATGAAGTCGAGCAGCGAGCCTTCGCGGTTGCGATTCAGCGCCTTGATGGCCGTCTCGTTGCGAACCTTGCTCGCAAGATGCTTGGGCATCACCTCGGGAAGATCACGATAGACGCCCCCCGGCCGATAGTAGGCCGCATGCATGCGCGCACCCGACACCGCTTCGTAGCAGTCCATCAGATCTTCGCGCTCACGGAAGGCATAAAGAAACACCGCCATCGCGCCCACATCGAGACCGTGCGCGCCGATCCAGAGAAGGTGATTCAGGATGCGGGTGATTTCATCAAACATCACCCGGATGTACTGGGCGCGAAGCGGCACCTCGATGCCCAGCAGCTTCTCGATGGACATGACATAAGCGTGCTCATTGACCATCATCGACACGTAGTCGAGACGGTCCATGTAGGGCACGCTTTGAATAAAGGTTCGGGTTTCGGCCAGCTTCTCGGTGGCACGATGCAGCAGCCCGATATGGGGATCGGCGCGCTGCACCACCTCGCCGTCGAGCTCGAGCACCAGCCGAAGCACGCCATGCGCGGCGGGATGCTGCGGACCAAAGTTCAACGTGTAATTGCGAATTTCAGCCATTGCACGTGCCCTCAGCGACCCTGCGCATAACCGTCTTCACGGATGATGCGTGGCGTAACTTCCCGCGGTTCAATCGATACCGGCTGATAAATGACTCGACGCTGTTCGGGGTCGTAGCGCATTTCCACATGTCCCGAGACCGGGAAGTCTTTCCGAAATGGATGCCCAACGAACCCGTAGTCGGTGAGAATTCGTCGCAGATCTGGATGCCCTTCGAACACGATGCCGTACAGGTCGAAGGCTTCGCGTTCGAACCAGCCAACCGCAGGCCAGACATCGATCAGTGAACCAACCAGCGGCAGATCGTCGTCGGGACACACCGTGCGAACGCGAAGACGCCAGTTATGAGTGAGCGACAGCAGATGGGTGACCACCGCAAAACGCGGCCCCTCGTGCAGTCCGTCGCGGTAGGCGCTGTAATCGAGGCCGCACAGATCGATGAGCGTTTCGAAACGCAAATCGGGGTGGTCGCGAAGGGTGGTGCTGACATCAGCCCAGACTGCGGAAGAAACCACCAACGTGACTTCGCCCAGCCGTTCGCTTAAAGAAACGATGTGGTCTCCAAGGTGCTGCTGGAGACTGGCCTTCAGGGTTTCGAGTCGGGTCATGGAGCAGTAACCGGCTTGGCAGGCATTCAGCGGGCGATCGTTGCAGTGCGCTTGATCTTGGCCTGCAACTGGATGATTCCGTACATCAGCGCCTCTGCGGTAGGCGGACAACCCGGCACATACACATCAACCGGAACGATGCGATCGCACCCGCGAACCACCGAATAGGAGTAGTGGTAGTACCCACCTCCGTTGGCGCATGAGCCCATGGAAATAACCCAGCGCGGCTCTGCCATCTGGTCATAGACTTTGCGCAGGGCGGGTGCCATTTTGTTGCACAGCGTGCCGGCCACGATCATGACGTCGGACTGCCGGGGGCTGGGACGGAACACCACGCCAAAACGATCAAGGTCGTAGCGCGAGGCACCGGCATGCATCATTTCAACAGCACAGCAGGCCAGCCCGAATGTCATGGGCCAAAGCGAACCCGTGCGGGTCCAGTTGACCAGCTTGTCAATCTGGGTGGTCACGAACCCCTGATTCAGCACGCCTTCAATGCTCATCTAAGCTCACTCCAACTGCTGCTTGCCGCGACCGGATTACTCCCAATCGAGAGCACCCTTCTTCCACTCGTAAATGAAACCCACCACCAGAATAGCCAGGAAGACCATCATGGCGACGAACCCGGTAAATCCGATGGTTCCCAGCGATACAGCCCAGGGGAACAGAAATGCGATTTCAAGATCGAAGAGGATGAACAGAATGGCGACGAGGTAGTAGCGCACATCGAACTGCATGCGCGCGTCTTCAAAGGCCTCGAAGCCGCATTCGTAGGGGGAGAGTTTTGCGGCGTCGGGCCGGGAAGGACCAAGAAGCCTACCGAGCACCATCGGACCAATTCCGACAGCGATGCCCACGAGGACGAAGAGCAAAACCGGTAGGTAGTTGTCTAAAAGCAATTCAATAACCCATCCCTGTACACCCGAACCTGATCCGGCTTGAAGAGTCGGAAAGATCTGGCGCCCTGAAATCCGTCTGTGCGGATTTGGTTGGTGCCGACGGCGAGACTCGAACTCGCACAGCTTTCGCCACTACCCCCTCAAGATAGCGTGTCTACCAATTTCACCACGTCGGCACGGGCCGCGCGCTTCACGTTGTCAGCTGCTTTGCGGCATTGAGGATACCGCCTGACGACGCTTCGGGCGCTGTCCGCTTGAAACCGGGGCGAATTCTAACCCGATTCACTTAGGAATGTCGCTGGGGACAGCAGGTTTCTCTCCAACTGCCGCTGGACGGGAGTCGGGAATGTCGCTTCCGACCGCCGGCTTGGCACCATCCATGATCGATTTTGCGGCCTGCGGCTTTTGATGCCCGGCGAAAGCAAGGCCCAGCGTTGCAACAAAGAACACCGCTGCAAGCATGGCCGTGGCACGACTCAGAAAGTTGGCCGATCCGGTTGCGCCAAACAGGCTGCCGGAGGAGCCCGAGCCGAACGCGGCCCCCATGTCAGCGCCTTTGCCGTGCTGGATCAGCACGAGCACGATAACGCCAAGCGCGGCGACAACCTGAACGATGGTAAGCAGCGTGGCAAGCCAGGCGGGCATGGGGAACTCCTTAGGAAGAAGCGCGGGCCGCAGCAGCGGCCAGACAGATCGCAACAAAATCGTCGGTCTTCAGCGATGCTCCGCCAATCAGACCGCCATCGATACCGGAAACCGCAAACAGACTGGCGGCGTTGTCAGGCTTGACGCTTCCGCCGTAGAGGATGCGCAGTGCAGACGTGTTGATGCCGCGCGAGGCGAGCCGGGCGCGGATGAATGCGTGAACCTGACCGGCCTGCTCGGGTGAGGCCGACCGCCCTGTTCCGATCGCCCAGACAGGCTCATAAGCAATCACCGCCTTGGCGCCCGCTTGATGAAGAAACTCGCCCAGGGGTTCGAGTTGCGCGGCAATGACCGCCTCGGTCGCACCACGCTCGCGCTCTTCAAGCGACTCGCCGACGCAGACAACCGGCTGCAGCCCGGCATTGAGCGCAACCACTGCCTTCGCAGCAACCGTCTGGCTGTCTTCACCGCACAGACTTCGACGCTCAGAGTGTC
>VGHA01000056.1 GCA_016868375.1 Betaproteobacteria bacterium
TATCGCTATCAAGAATGATCGAATTGCTGCGATCGGCAAGGCGGGCAACCCCGATATTCAGCCGGGTGTCGATATCGTGATCGGCGCTTCAACCGAGGTGATTGCGGGCGAGGGCTCCATCATCACTGCGGGCGGCATCGACACCCATATCCACTTCATCTGTCCGCAACAGATTGACGAGGCGCTTGCCTCGGGCGTTACCACCATGATCGGCGGTGGCACGGGCCCCGCCACCGGAACCAATGCGACCACCTGTACGCCAGGTCCCTGGCATCTGGCCAACATGTTGAAGGCCGCCGAGGGGTTTCCAATGAACCTGGGGTTCACGGGCAAAGGTAACGCCTCGAACCCCGAGGCGCTTGCCGAGCAGGTGCGGGCAGGCGCAATCGGACTAAAGCTTCATGAAGACTGGGGCACGACGCCCGCGGCGATTGACACCTGCCTGGGTGTGGCTGATCGCTTCGATGTGCAGGTGGCTATTCATACCGACACGCTCAATGAGTCGGGCTTCGTTGAAACCACCATCGCAGCCTTCAAAGACCGCACGATTCACACCTATCACACCGAGGGTGCCGGTGGCGGTCATGCGCCGGACATCATTCGCGTGTGCGGCTTACCCAATGTGCTGCCGTCTTCCACCAACCCCACGCGGCCTTACACGGTCAACACGATCGACGAGCATCTGGACATGCTGATGGTCTGCCATCACCTCGATGCAAACATCGCCGAAGATGTGGCCTTTGCCGAGAGCCGTATTCGGCGCGAAACGATTGCTGCAGAAGACATCCTGCATGACATCGGCGCCTTCTCCATGATGTCGTCGGATTCGCAGGCAATGGGCCGGGTCGGCGAAGTGATTCTTCGCTGCTGGCAAACCGCGCACAAGATGAAGGCGCAGCGTGGCGGTCTGCCAGGCGACGGCGCGCGTCACGACAACGCACGTGCCAAACGCTATATCGCCAAGTACACGATCAATCCAGCCATCACCCACGGCATCGCGCATGAGGTCGGATCGGTGGAGGTCGGCAAGTTCGCCGACCTGGTGCTCTGGAAGCCAGCCTTCTTCGGCGTCAAGCCTTCCATGGTGATCAAGGGCGGGCAGATTGTGCTTGCGGCCATGGGCGACCCCAATGCGTCCATTCCCACGCCGCAGCCGGTTCACTACCGCCCGCAGTTCGGCGCGTTCGGCCGCGCGCTCGCAGACAGCTCGCTCACCTTCGTATCGCAGGCGGCGCTTGAGGCCGGATTGCCCACGCAACTGGGGTTGTCGCGTCGTGCGGTGGCGGTGCGCGGCATGCGCTCATTGCGGAAAACCGACCTGATCCACAACACCGCCATGCCAAGCATCGAAGTGGATCCGCAGACCTATCAGGTGCGGGCCGATGGTGTGTTGCTCACCTGCGAGCCCGCCACCGTGCTGCCTATGGCGCAGCGCTATTTCCTGTTCTGAACGGGGCCTGTCATGCTGATTTTTCGAAAACTGGGTGGCGTGACCGAGCAGCTGGTTGGTGAAATCGATCTGGCGTTTGAATGGCGCCAGAAGTCGAGGATGCGAACCGTCATCCGCAGCGGTGCGCGCGCCGGCGAATCGGTGGGCTTCGATCTGCCCCGTGGCACGGTGCTGCGCGAGGGCGATCTGATCGCGACCGACTCGGGCGAGGTGCTTCGCGTACACGCCGCGCCGGAAGAACTCATCCACGTGACCGCCCAAAACGCCACGGCGCTCTCCCGCATCGCCTATCACCTGGGCAACCGCCATGTGCCTGTGCAGGTTGGCGACGGCTGGCTACGACTGCAATACGATCATGTGCTGGAAGGCATGGTGCGGGGCTTAGGCGGCAGCATCGCGCTGGTTGACGACAGTTTTGATCCTGAAGGGGGCGCCTACGCAGGGGGGGTGCATGCGCACTCGCATTCGCATTCCCACGGATCCGACCACGACCATGACCATGACCATGCGCATGGCCACTCGCATCACCACGCGCCAGAGCCGGCGCGCGCGCCAGGCCAGCATGCCGATGCCCGGCACTCACCGCGCATTCACGACTTTCTCACCGACCCGCTCAAGCGCTAACCAAAGCCGTTTCCTGAACCGCTGCCGTGTCTGACGCTGCCCTCCCCACCGTTTCGCTCGATCCCGCAGCGCTCTTGTCGCTCATGCGGCTCTCGAGCCCGGCATTGCCGATCGGCGGTTTCAGTTATTCGCAGGGGCTTGAGTCGGCCATTGATGCGGGTTGGGTGCAGTCGGAAAGCGATGTCCGCCACTGGATTGCAAGCCTGCTCGAGGCCAATATTGGTCGCTTTGATGCGCCGCTTGCCATCGCTCTGTTTCGCGCGGTGGCCGAAGGCGATGACGCCAGCGCCAGTCGTCTGCATCAACGCTGGCTCGCGTCGCGCGAAACCGCTGAATTGCGGGCAGAAACGCTGCAGATGGGGCAGTCGCTGTTGCAGATGCTCGCAGGCCTTGAGCTTGATCCGGCGCTGCGCAGCCAGGTTGACGCGCATCGGTCACACGAGGCCGAATGCGGGCTGCCGCTTGCCTGGGCGTTTGCCGCCCGTGCGTTCGACCTTGAGCCGCTTGCCGCCTTGTCGGCTTGGCTGTGGGCCTGGCTCGAGAACCAGGTGATGGCCGCCATCAAGGCGGTGCCGCTTGGCCAGCAGGCCGGCCAGCGTCTGTTCAGCGCGTTGCGTCCCGCGCTCGCTCAGGTGATTGCGCGCTGCGCCGATCGCACAGGGGGCAACACGCTGCCCATCCATGCCAGCAACTTCGCGCCAGGCTTTGCCATTGCCAGCGCACAACACGAAACCCAGTATTCGCGGCTGTTCCGCTCGTGAACGGCCCAACGCCTCCAGGAGACACACCACGATGCAAACCTCAGCACCCGCACTATCAACGCCTGCTGCCATGCTGTCGGGCAATCATCCGGCGCTTCGGGTGGGAATCGGCGGTCCGGTTGGATCGGGAAAAACGGCGCTGACGCTGTCACTGTGCCGCCAGCTGCGCGACCGTTACAACATGGCGGTGGTCACCAACGACATTTACACCCGCGAGGACGCCGAGTTTCTGGCGCGCCACGACGCGCTGCCGCTTGAGCGCATCCTGGGTGTCGAAACCGGAGGCTGTCCGCACACGGCCATTCGCGAAGACGCGTCGATCAATCTCGAGGCGGTCGAGCGCCTGCAGCGTCGGCTATCCGGCCTTCAGCTCGTTCTGGTGGAAAGCGGCGGCGACAACCTTGCCGCCACCTTCAGCCCCGAACTGTCTGATTTCACCATCTACGTCATCGATGTGGCAGCCGGCGACAAGATCCCTCGCAAGGGGGGCCCAGGCATCATGAAGTCCGACCTGCTGGTCATCAACAAGATCGACCTGGCGCCCTACGTGGGTGCCTCGCTTGAGGTCATGGCGCAGGATGCTCGCAAGATGCGGGGCGAGCGGCCGTTTGTATTCACCAATCTGAAAACCGGGCAGGGCCTGGATGACGTCGTTCGTCACATCGAAACCCGTGGCCTGCTGGTTCACTGAACTTCTGGAGACGATCGCCATGACAACCCCAAGGCTTCATCTACCCTATGCCGCTGCCCTCCGGCGTCAACTCACCGCTGGCTTCCTGGCAGCAGGGCTCCCCGCCGTGGCGCTCGCCCATCCCGGCGATCATGGCTCAGACTGGCTGCACGCTGCAATGCATCTGCTAAGTGAACCCGATCATCTGGGTATGGTCCTGCTCGCGATTGCTGCGGCTGTTTGGGGTGTGCGCCTGCTGAGGCGGCGTGGCCGACGTGGCGCAGCCTCTGACGATCACTGACCCTGTCGCCCGGTCCCAAAAAACAAAAAGCCCGCAGTCTGCGGGCTTTTTGCTGGGCGGACAGAGCCGCCCGTGAAGCGGTGAGCGACGCTACTTCTCTTCCTCGGCAAACGCTTCTTCGCGTTTCTTGGCCACCGACGGCAGGAACACGATGATGAGCAATACCGCCGCGATGGCCAGCATGGTGGCTGACAGCGGCCGCGTGACGAACACCATCGGATCGCCTCGCGAGATCGTCATGGCCCGTCGCAGATATTCCTCCATCAGCTTACCCAGCACGAAGCCAAGCAGCAGCGGCGCAGGCTCGCAATTGAGCTTCACGCACACGTAGCCCAGAATCGCAAACGGTATCGTCATGTAGATGTCGAACACCGAGTTGTTGAGCGAGTAGGCGCCAATACAGCAGAACATCAGGATGGCCGGGTACAGGATTCGATAGGGAATCGTAAGCAGCTTGATCCACAAGCCCACCAGCGGCAGGTTGAGAACAAGCAGCATCAGGTTGCCGATCCACATCGAAGCGATCAGACCCCAGAACAGCTTGGGATTGGCCGTCATCACTTGCGGGCCGGGCTGGATGTTGTGAATCATCATGCCGGCTACCATCAGCGCCATCACGGCGTTGGTGGGGATGCCCAGCGTCAGCATGGGAATGAACGAGGTTTGCGCACCCGCGTTGTTGGCGGCTTCAGGGGCTGCCACACCTTCGATCATGCCGGTACCGAATTTCTCGGGCGTCTTCGAGATTTTCTTCTCGATGGCGTAGGCCGAGAACGCCGACAGCACCGATCCGCCGCCAGGCAGGATGCCCAACGCACCGCCCAGAACCGTGCCACGCACGATCGGCGCAACGATGCGTCGGAAATCCTCTTTGGAGGGCATAAGGCTACCGACCTTGCTGGTGAACACCTGCCGGTTATCGCGCTGCTCGAGGTTGGCGATGATTTCGCCAAAACCGAACATGCCCATGGCCACCGCGGCAAATTCAATACCGTCGGTAAGTTCAGGGATCTCGAACGAGAACCGCGCAACGCCTGAATTCACGTCAGTGCCGATCATGCCCAGCAACAGACCCAGCACCACCATGGCCAGCGCTTTGACGATAGAGCCCTGCGCCAGCACCACCGCCGCGATCAGGCCCAGCACCATCAGCGAAAAGTATTCCGCCGGGCCGAACTTGAAGGCGACTTCAGCCAGAGGCGGCGCGAAGGCTGCGATTGCCAACGTGGAGACCGTCCCTGCGAAGAATGAGGCGATGGCTGCTGTTGCGAGCGCAGGGCCGGCTCGACCGACCCGTGCCATCTGGTAGCCGTCAAGCGTTGTAACCACCGACGACGTTTCCCCTGGCAGCTTCACCAGAATAGCCGTGGTGGAACCGCCGTACTGCGCACCGTAGTAGATGCCCGCCAGCAGGATGAGCGCCGTGGTGGGGTCGGTCATCTTGTAGGTGATGGGCAGCAGCATCGCGATGGTGGCAAGTGGCCCAATACCTGGCAATACGCCCACGAGCGTGCCAAACAGCACGCCGATGAAGCAGTAGAACAGGTTGGTGGCTGTGGCCGCGACCGAGAAGCCGAGCGAGAGATTTGTGATTAAACCGTCCATCGTCGCGCTCCGGTTACTGCGTGAGGAACTTGGGCCAAACCGCCAGCTGCAGTTCGAGACCCTTTGCAAACACGCCCCATCCCAGCACGCTCAGCACGATTGCCGAAAGGAAGGTTTCCTTCAGGTTGAATTCGTGACTGCCCAGCGCCGAGACAAAGATCAGCACCCACAACGACACGATCAGACCAAGCTTGGGCAGCAGGATCGCGAACAGAAGCACGCCCAGCAGCACCAGGAGCAGTTCCCGCCAGCCCACCGGCGAGAGCTTGGCCTCGGGATTGGATTTAGCGAATGCGCTGGCGACGATCATGAGACCGAGCACGGTAAGGATGCCGCCCAGAACCGTGGGGAAATACCCTGGTCCCATCTTGGCGGCGGTGCCAAACTGGTACTGACGCGACAACACCATAAACAACACGCCGAGGACGACGAACATCATCCCCGACCAAAAATCCTGATGATTACGAAGCTTCACCAGTAGTCTCCTTTCGCTGCGCTTGCTGGCGTCGATCTTGACCAGACGGAGGGGTGACTCCAGCCGGCCTGTGGTTATGACGAGTCGCGATGGTAGCCGATGGGGGTGCCCACGTAAACGGGGCCTGTGTCGGGGATGACTGCGGGGCGAGGGTTTTCACCAGGACCTGAGCGCGCAGCGCGGCTATTTCAACAGCCGCTCGATGCTGTCTGGGGCATAACCGAGCACGTCACGCATCACTTCTACGGTGTGTTCGCCCAGGCGAGGCGGCGGGCGCCGCAAGGTGGTTGGCGTTTCGCTGAAGCGGATGGGGTTGGTGACCAGCTCAATGGGCCCCGAATCTTCGCGCTCGATTGACTGGCGCATGCCGCGCGCCTTTACCTGCGGATTCTCAAATACCTGGGCCAGATTGTTGATGGGCCCGCACGGCACACCCGCCGCCTCCAGCCCATTGATCCACTGCTCGCCGGTGCGTTGCGCAATGATCTCTGCCAGGATCGGCACCAACTGATCGCGGTTGCGGATCCGGTCAGGCACATGGACAAAGCGTGGGTCGCGGGTGAGATCCAGACAGTTGCCCACTTCGCAGAAACGGCGGAACTGATCGTCATTGCCTACTGCAAGAATGATCCACATGTCCGAGGCTTTGAACGCCTGATAGGGCACCAGATTTGGATGCGCATTACCCCAGCGCTTGGGCGGTTGGCCGCTTACCAGGTAATTGGTGTTCATGTTGGCCATCATCGCAACCTGCACATCGAGCAATGCTGAGTCGATGTACTGACCTTCACCGGTGCGTTCACGGTGAAACAGTGCGGCAAGGATGGCCTGGGTGGCGTACATGCCGGTAAACAGATCCACCACCGCAACGCCTGCTTTTTGAGGGCCTCCGCCGGGGCGATCATCGGCCTCGCCCGTCACCGACATCAGGCCGCCAATACCCTGGATGATGAAGTCATAGCCAGCGCGGTGAGACCATGGGCCGGTCTGCCCAAACCCGGTAATCGAGCAATACACCAGCCGGGGATTGATCGCTTTCAGGCTTTCGTAGTCGAGCCCGTACTTGCGCAGTTGACCAACTTTGAAATTTTCAGCGACCACATCGCTGACCCGTGCCAGGTCGCGGATGACCTGTTGCCCCTCGGACGATGCGATGTCCACCGCGATCGATCGCTTGTTGCGGTTTGCCGACAAAAAATAGGCTGCATCGCGGGTTTCGCTGCCGTCGCGATGCTTCAGAAACGGGGGGCCCCAGCTGCGGGTGTCGTCCCCGTCGCCGGGTTTTTCCACCTTGATCACGTCTGCGCCCAGGTCGGCCAGATTTTGCGTGCACCACGGGCCTGCCAGAACCCGGGTCAGGTCAAGAACACGAATGCCGTCGAGAATCGCCTTCATGAGAATGTCCGATAGCAGGGTGGAGGAAGCGGGCGCTGAGCCTGTCCGAGGGGCCGAAAATTACAGGATTCCATGGCGCGACGTAAAATGAAGGGTTGCGCATTTCAAACCGGGCTCCCCATGAAGTCGGCCGATATTCGAGAAAAATTCCTGCGGTTCTTTGAATCCAAAGGTCACACCATCGTGGCGTCCAGCCCGCTGGTGCCTGGCAACGACCCCACGCTTCTGTTTACCAACAGCGGCATGGTGCAGTTCAAGGACGTGTTCCTGGGTAAAGAGCAGCGCAGCTACCGGCGCGCCACCACCTCGCAGCGCAGCGTGCGCGCGGGAGGCAAGCACAACGACCTCGAAAACGTCGGCTACACCGCCAGGCATCACACTTTTTTCGAGATGCTCGGCAACTTCTCGTTTGGCGATTACTTCAAGCGCGATGCAATCCGTTTCGCGTGGGAACTGCTCACCGGGGTTTACGCGCTGCCCAAAGAGCGGCTCTGGATCACCGTGTATGCCGAAGACGACGAGGCCTACGACATCTGGGCCAAGGAAATCGGCGTTCCGGCCGAACGCATTGTGCGCATCGGCGACAACAAAGGCGCCCGCTACGCCTCCGACAATTTTTGGCAGATGGCCGATACGGGGCCTTGCGGCCCGTGTTCCGAGATTTTTTACGACCACGGATCCGGCATATGGGGCGGTCCTCCCGGGTCGCCCGAGGCTGACGGCGATAGGTACATCGAAATCTGGAATCTCGTGTTCATGCAGTTTGAGCGCGATGAATCCGGCACGCTCACGCCGCTGCCCAAACCCTGCGTCGATACAGGCATGGGGCTGGAACGTATCGCGGCAGTGCTGCAGCATGTTCACAGCAATTACGAAATCGACCTGTTTCAAGACCTGATTCGTGCCGCTGCGCACGAAACCGGATGCGCCGATCTGGCCAACCCGTCGCTTCGCGTCATTGCCGATCACATTCGTGCCTGCTCGTTTCTGATTGTTGATGGCGTCATTCCAGGCAATGAAGGTCGCGGGTATGTGCTGCGCCGAATCATTCGTCGCGCCCTGCGGCATGGGCACAAGCTGGGTCAGGCCAACCCGTTCTTTTTCCGTCTGGTGGCTGCGCTCGATGCGGTCATGGGTGGCGCCTATCCCGAACTGACCGCAGCCCGCGATCGGGTGGCCGACGTGCTCCGCCAGGAAGAAGAACGTTTTGGCGAAACGCTTGCGCATGGCATGGCAATCCTTGAACAGGCCCTGGGCTCTGGCACCAAGCTTCTTGATGGCGATACCGCCTTCAGGCTCTACGACACCTACGGCTTTCCACTCGATCTCACTGCCGATGTCTGCCGCGAGCGCAGCGTCACGGTCGATGAAGCGGGCTTTGAAGTGGCAATGGAGCGTCAGCGTGAGCAGGCGCGGGCGGCGGGCAAGTTCCGTATGGCGGCAGGGCTTGACTACAGCGGCGACCAGACGCGCTTCGATGGCTATGATCACCTGACCGTTGGGCAGGCCCGTGTGCTGGCGCTGTACGTCGATGGCGTCGCGGTGTCATCGGTTCCGGCCGGACGCGAGGCAGTGGTGGTCCTCGACCGCACGCCGTTTTACGCGGAGTCGGGCGGCCAGGTGGGTGATGCAGGAACGCTGCAGTCAGCAAGCGGTGCAACGCGCTTGGCGGTGGAAGACACACGCAAGATCCAGGCTGAGGTGTTTGGTCACCACGGTACGCTGCTGGCTGGCGAAATCAGGGTGGGTGATGCGCTCAACGCAGAGGTCGATGCGGTAAGGCGGGCTCGCACGATGCGCAACCACTCTGCCACCCACCTGATGCACAAGGCGCTTCGCGAAGTGTTGGGCGCGCATGTGCAGCAGAAGGGTTCGCTGGTGGATGCTGAGCGCACGCGCTTCGATTTCTCGCACCATGCGCCGGTCACCGACGATGAAATCCGACAGGTCGAGGCACGTGTCAACGCCGAGATTCTTTCAAATGCGGCCACTGAGGCGCGCGTCATGGGGTTCGATGACGCGGTTCGGGGTGGCGCAATGGCGCTCTTTGGCGAGAAATATGGCGACTCGGTCCGGGTGCTTGACATCGGCTCGTCGCGCGAGCTGTGCGGTGGCACGCATGTGGGCCGCACGGGCGATATCGGCGCATTCAAAATCGTTGCCGAGTCGGGCGTGGCAGCAGGCATCCGCCGGGTGGAGGCCGTCACTGGCGACAACGCACTGGCCTGGATCCAGGGCGTTTCCGCAACCTTGAGCGACACCGCTGGCGCGCTGAAGGTGTCCGCGGCCGAGGTACCGGCAAAACTTGCCCAATTGCTTGACTCGGTGCGCGCGCTTGAGAAGGAAGTGGCCAGGCTCAAGTCGAAACTCGCGTCCTCTCAGGGCGATGATCTGGCGGCGGGCGCGGTTGAGGTCAATGGAATCCGGGTGCTTGCTGCCCGGCTCGAGGGCGCTGATGCGAAAGTGCTGCGTGAAACCGTCGATCAGCTGAAGGCGAAGCTGCGCACCGCAGCCATCGTTCTTGCCGCGGTCGATGGCGGGAAGGTCAGCCTCATCGCGGGTGTTACCGCCGACGCCACCCACCGCGTGAAGGCTGGCGATCTCGTCAACCACGTTGCCCAGCAGGTGGGCGGCAAGGGCGGTGGTCGACCCGACATGGCGCAGGCCGGGGGCACGCAACCCGATCAGTTGCCGGCCGCGCTCGCCAGTGTTGCGGGCTGGGTGGCTGCCCGCGCCGGATGACCGAGAGCACCGAATCTGATCCTGGCGCAGGGCACCGTCGTGTGCTCCTGACGCTGGTTGGCATGTCGGTGCTGTCTCACTCGGCGCTGGTCGGCTGCCGGATCGCCGTCACGCTCGGCGGAATCGAACTGGGCGCGTCGGCATTTACCATCGGGCTGCTGATGGCATTTTTCGGCCTGTTGCCGATGATTCTTTCGGTGCCCGCAGGCCGACTCATCGACCGGATCGGAACCCGCAAGCCGATGTTCTGGGGGCTGGCTGCGCTCACCGTGGCCATTCTTGCGCCAGCGTTGTCCTGGGAAGTGGGGGCGCTGTTTCTGGCGAGCACCGCCACAGGGCTCGGCTTCATGGGCGTGAATGTCGCCATCCAGAAGCTCGGCGGGGAACTGGGTGGTCCCGCTGCGCGTTCCACCAATTTCGGCATGCTCGCGATCGGCTTTTCGGTGTCGTCGTTCATTGGCCCGCTGCTGGTCGGGCCAATCATTGATTACGCTGGATTTCGCGCCGCATTTGTGGCTTTGCTCGCATTGCCATTGGCGACCGCTTTCTGGCTCAGCCGCGTCAGATTTAATGAACAGCCAAGACTTGCGCATCAGTCGCGTGAGTCAACCAACGACCAGAGCGTGTTCGATCTGTTGCGTGACCCGTCGCTGCGGCGGGTATACCTGTCGGTGGGGGTGGTCTCCGCAGCGTGGGACGTCCACCAGTTCGTCGTTCCGATCTACGGTTCTTCAATCGGCATGTCGGCGTCCGCGATCGGCATTCTGTTGGCTTCGTATTCGGCTGCCACCTTTGTCATTCGGGTGGCAATTCCCTGGCTCGCCCGCCGCGTGACGGAATGGCCGATGATTCTGGCCTCACATGTTGTCGGGTGCGTGATCTATTTTTTGTATCCGTTTACCGAATCCCTACCGCTGATGATGCTGCTGTCGTTCGTGTTGGGCATGGGGCTGGGCATCTCTCAGCCGCTGGTGCTTGCGCTGTTGCACAGGCTTGCGCCCCCCGATCGAACCGGTGAGGCAGTGGGTTTGCGAATGGTGCTGGTCAACGGGACGCAAACCCTGTTGCCTGGGGCATTTGGCGCAATCGGCGGCGTGTTCGGCGTGGCAACGCTTTTTTGGGGCATGGCGCTGATGCTGGGCGGCAGCCTGTTCTACATCGCCCGGGGTGCCGACATGCGAGAGCCGAAATGAGTACAGACGCCGAGCGGCCGTCGCCACGATCGATCTCGGATGTGTTTCTCGCATTCACGTCGCTTGCGCTGCATGGTTTCGGCGGGGTGCTGCCCTGGGCACAACGCACGCTGGTTGAACAGCGCCGCTGGTTAAGCCGCGAAGAATTTACCGAACTGCTTGCCTTTGGTCAGTTGCTGCCGGGGCCCAACATCATCAATCTGGGAATCATTGTCGGACACCGCTATTTCGGTTGGCGCGGCTCTGTGGCAGCAGTCACCGGGCTGGTTCTTTGCCCGGCCATACTGGTGGTTGCCGCAGGGATGGTCTACTCGCAACTGGTGGCGATTCCCGCGGTGCAAAAGGCGTTATCGGGTATGGCCGCAGTGGCTGCGGGTCTGCTCATTGCCACCGCGCTCAAACTCGGCTGGGCTCAACGCAAGCGCTGGCCCTGGCTCATCTTTGGCCTGGCGGGTTTCGTGTGCCTGGGATTGCTGCGCTGGCCACTGTTGCAGGTGTTGGTGCTCATCGTGCCTGTGGCCGTGCTGCTCGCCTGGTGGAAAGAGGGCCCCACCCAATGACGCTGTGGGACCAGATCGAGATCCTGGCGCATTTCGCCATGTTGTCGGCGATTGCGGTCGGTGGCGCGGTATCGATGGTGCCCGACATCAGCCGCTACATGGTCGACGAAAAGGGCCTGCTCAGCGCCGCGCAGTTCAGTGAGGCGGTCGCTTTGGCACAGGCGGTTCCGGGTCCCAACGTGCTGTTCGTCACCTTGCTCGGCTGGCAGAGCGCAGGCTTAGCGGGTGCCGTGCTGGCAACGCTGGGATTACTCGTTCCATCCAGCGTGATCACCTATCATGCGAACCGTTGGCGCAGCGGCAATCTCGATACCCGCGCGGTGCGTGCAATCCGGCGCGGACTCTCCCCGCTGGCGGTCGGTCTCACCCTGTCTGCGGGTTGGGTGATCGCCGAGGGCGCGGTCACTCACTGGACGCTGGCAGTGTTCTGCGCGGTCACAGTCGTGGTGTGTCTTGCCACTTCCATCAATCCTTTGTGGTTGATTGGGCTGGGTGCGGTGCTGGGGCCGCTGTTGCTGCCCTGAAATCAATCATTCCTGTTGACGAGGAAACGTTATGTCCGATCAAACAATTGCCAGCGATCGCGAGGTGGACGCCCGCGGGCTGAATTGTCCTTTGCCGATTCTGCGTGCAAAAAAAGCATTGACCGACCTGGGAAGCGGTCAGGTCCTCAAAGTGATCTCAACCGACCCCGGATCAAAGCGCGATTTCGAAGCCTTTTCGAGGCAAACCGGCCACACGCTGCTACGGGTCGAAGAACAGGACCGGCAGTGGACATTTTTTCTGCAAAGGCGCTAGGCCATCATGAAAGCGAGCTTTGACTTCAGCGGCCGCAAGGTGCTGGTGACAGGGGGTACGTCGGGTATCGGCGCAGCCACCGCAGTGGCATTTCGCCGTGCGGGTGCAACGGTGGTGGCCTGCGGACTGACCGATCAGGAAATCGCTGCCGCCCGCGTGCGCTCTGATTTTGAGGGCATTGAACTGCACCAGCTTGATGTCACTGACCGCGCTGCCGTGGATGCGCTGGTTGGTTCGCTGGGGTCGTTGGATGCGGTCGTCAACAGCGCTGGCCTGATTCGTCGCGAGGCCGAGCACGATCCCGATGTGTTTGCCCATGTGATGGACGTGAACGTCAATGGCGGCATGCGGGTGTCGGCCGCTGCCCGGCCGCTGCTCGCGAAAAGCCGCGGCGCCATCGTATTCATCGGCTCGGTGATGTCGTTCTTTGGCGGCCCCAGGCAGCCCGCCTATTCAGCCTCGAAGGGCGCGGTACGCAACCTCACCATGTCGCTCGCGGCGGCGTATGCGGCCGACGGCATTCGGGTCAATGCGGTCGCGCCCGGCTGGGTGATCACCGAGCTGTCGCGCGGCGCTCGTGAGAACCCCGAGCGGAACGCCATGATCATGGCGCGCACGCCGATCGGCCGCTGGGCCGACCCTGCAGAAATCGCCGATCCGATTTTGTTCCTGTGTTCGGATGCCGCGCGCTACATGACTGGAACGGTCATGGCGGTGGATGGCGGGTATATGTCGGTGGGCTAGCGGGACGGCTTGGCTGAAACTTTTCAGCCAAGCTTTGCGCGCTGCTCCTGAAGTCGCGCAAGCGCCGCTTCAAAGCCTGCGAGCCGATCGCGCTCCTGTGCCACCACGTTGGCGGGCGCGCGCTCGACAAACCCTGCGTTGCCAAGCTTTGCGCTGGCGCGCTGCGTCTCGCCCTGCACCCGTGCAATTTCCCGATCGAGGCGTGCGCGCTCGGCCTCTACATCAATCTCAAGATGCAGCATCAGTCGGAAGTCACCCACGATTTGCACGGGTGCAAGCGACCCTGCCGGAAGCGTATCGACGATTTCAACGGCCTCCAGGCGGGCAAGCGCCTTCAGATAGGGGGCGAACTCGGCAAGCTGGTCGCGCGAACCCTGCGCGATCAACGGCAGCTTCTGCGCGGGAGAAACATTCATTTCGCCGCGTAGTGCGCGACAGGCGTCGATCAGCTGCTTGAGCTGGTCAACAAAAGCCTCGCTCGTCTGATCGATTTTTCCGGGCTCGCTCTTGGGATAGGGCTGCAGCATCAGCAGATGGCGCTGCTCGGCAACTGCCTGCGCAAGCGCGTCGCCCGACAACTTCTGCACGCCGCGATCACCGTAGCGCTGGGCGAGCGGCGCGATTTTCTGCCACAACTCTTCGGTGATGAACGGAATGATGGGGTGCGCGAGCCTTAATACCGCTTCGAGAACGCGCAACAGGGTTCGACGCGTGGCCCGCACCACCGCCTGATCGTCTGACTGCAGATTGACTTTGGCAAGCTCGAGATACCAGTCGCAGTACTGATCCCAGACAAATTCATACAGCGAGCGCGCGGCCAGATCGAAGCGATACTCAGACAGCGCGCGCTCAATGTCGGCCTCGGTGCGCTGCAGCGCCGAGACGATCCAGCGATCAACGGCATTGAAATGCAGATAGCCGCCCGGTACGCAGGCGCCCGCCTCATGGGGTTCGAAGCCGCAGTCGCGGCCCTCGGTCTGCATCAGCACAAAGCGCGACGCGTTCCAGAGCTTGTTGCAGAAATTACGATAGCCCTCGCAGCGACTGAGGTCGAAGTTGAGGGTACGGGCGAAGGTGGCGAGCGAAGCGAAGGTGAAGCGGACCGCATCGGCGCCGAAGGCAGGAATGCCTTGCGGGAAGTTGCCGCGGATGGTGCGTTCAATGCGCTGCTTGTGATCAGCGCGCAGCAGCCCCACGGTGGATTTTTCAAGCAGGGCTTCGAGCGTGATGCCATCGACCAGATCGATCGGGTCGATGGTGTTGCCCTTCGACTTCGACATTTTCTGGCCCTCGGAATCACGCACGATCGCATTGATGTAGACGTGATGAAAAGGCACTTTGCCGGTGAAGAAGGTGGTCATCATCACCATCCTGGCTACCCAGAAGAAGATGATGTCAAAGCCGGTGACCAGCACGTTGGACGGCAGGTATCGATCGAGGTCAGTGGTCTGTTCAGGCCAGCCCAGCGAGGTGAAGGGCACCAGCGCTGACGAGAACCAGGTGTCGAGCACGTCGTCGTCGCGCACCAGTGCGCCCTGGTAGCCCGCGGCCCGCGCTCGCGCCTGGGCATCGCTTTCGCTGCGCGCAACAAACACGGTGCCGTCGTGAATCGGCTGGCCATTTGCGTCGGCCTTATACCAGGCGGGGATGCGGTGCCCCCACCATAACTGCCGCGAGATGCACCAGTCCTGGATATTCTCGAGCCAGTGGTTGTACGTGCTTGTCCAGTGGTCAGGGTAGAAGCGGATTTGTTCGTCGCGAACCACCTGCAGGCAAACCTCTGCGATGGACTGGCCTGGGAAGAACGTATTGCCGTGATCACGGCGGCTCATGGCAACGAACCACTGGTCAGTGAGCATCGGCTCAACCACCACCTGCGTGCGCGCCGAGCGCGGCACCATCAATGTGTGCGGCTTCTCGGAGACCAGCAGGTCCGCTGCCTTCAGATCGTCGAGTACTTTTTTTCGGGCCTCGTAACGATCGAGGCCCTGATAGGCGGCGGGTGCCTGATCGTTGATGCGGGCCTCGAGTGTCAGCACGCTGATCGCGGGCAGTCCATGGCGCTCGCCCACCTTCCAGTCGTTGAAGTCATGTGCGGGCGTGATCTTGACGCAGCCGGTTCCGAAGGCCGGGTCGACGTAGTCGTCAGCGATGATGGGTATTTCACGATCACAAAGCGGCAGCCGCACATGCTTGCCGATCAGCGCGCGATAGCGTTCATCGGCCGGATGCACCGCGACGGCAGTGTCGCCCAGCATGGTTTCCGGCCGTGTGGTGGCGACAGTCAGCGATCCACTGCCGTCGGCCAGTGGATACCGGATCTCCCACAAATGGCCTTTCTCTTCTTCGCTGTCAACCTCGAGATCGGACACAGCGGTCATCAGGACCGGATCCCAATTGACCAGGCGCTTGCCTCGGTAAATAAGCCCCTGCTCATGCAGCTGAACGAATACCTCGAGGACGGCCGCACTCATGGTGTCATCCATGGTGAAGTAACCGGCGCGATCGCCCTCGGTATCGGCGTATTCCCAGTTGCCTGATGCGCCGATTCGACGCATTTGCCGGGTGATCGTGGCACCTGACTGGCGCTTCCACTGCCAGACGCGGTCGAGGAAAGGTGCGCGGCCAAGATCATGGCGCGTGAGCCCTTCGCCCTGCAGTTGTCGCTCGACGACCACTTGGGTGGCGATGCCTGCATGGTCGGTGCCCACCACCCAGTTGGTGTCCAGACCCTTCATGCGGTGATAGCGGATGAGCGCGTCCATCAGGGTCTGCTGGAACGCATGACCCATGTGCAAGGTGCCCGTGACGTTGGGAGGCGGCAGCTGAATGCAGTAGCTGCCCTGGGTGGCCGCAGACGCGTCATGTCGGAAGCAGCCGCGACTTTCCCAAAGCGGATACCAGCGTGCTTCGATGTCGGTGGGTTCGAAGCTTTTGGCGAGCGAGGCCTGCGGGGCGGTTTGGGCAGTTGTCATGTTCAACCTTATTCAGGCGGCACGCGCCAGATCATGCGCGTTGAGGGGGTAGCCCCGGTCCTTGTAAAAGCGCCAGCGCTCGCGCGCAAGCGAACGGTCATCATCGTTACCGCTGACAACCTCAATCAGCCGGTCGAAGCGGCTGAACATGGGAGGTGTTTGCCGACCAAGGTTGACCAGCACTTCATGATGCGGCAGATCAACCGGCTCGGCGGCCAGCAGCACAGGCGTCTCCGCCGCGAGCGGGTCGCTGGCCACCACATGGGGGATGAAATCAGCGTCAGAGAATGTCCACAGCAGCTGGTCGAAGCGCTGGAGTTCAAGCGCGTCTTCACACCAGACGAGAATGCGCGCGCCGCTTCGGTGGACCTTGCGCACCAGCCTGCATCCGTACTGCAGCCGGTCTGGTGCGTTGAAGTGAAAGTCGACCCGTGTCATCCCTCGGCACGCGAGATCAGAAAGCGGGTAAGAAGCGGCACCGGGCGCGCGCTTGCGCCTTTGGCCGCACCCGATTTCCAGGCGGTTCCCGCGATATCGAGATGGGCCCAGTCGTATTTCTTGGTGAAGCGCGCAAGAAAGCAGGCTGCGGTAATGGCACCGCCGTCGCGGCCACCGACATTGGCGAAGTCGGCAAACCGTGATTTGAGCGCGTCCTGGTAGACGTCATCAAGTGGCATTCGCCAGCAGGTGTCGCTCGAGTCGCGTCCTGCGTCAATCAGTTCAGCCGCCAGCGCATCCTGCGGCGTAAAGAGCCCCGAGTGATGATGGCCGAGCGCCACCACGCAGGCACCAGTGAGGGTGGCGATATCGATGACGGTGCGTGGCTTGAAGCGCTCGACATAGGTGAGCGCGTCGCAGAGAATCAGCCGGCCTTCGGCGTCGGTGTTCAGAATCTCAACGGTTTGTCCGGACATCGACGTGACAATGTCCCCGGGACGGGTGGCCCGGCCGCTTGGCATGTTCTCGCAGGCGGGAACCACACCGATGACATTGATCTTGAGCTTCATTTCGGCCACTGCACGCAGGGTGCCGAGAACCGAGGCCGCGCCGCACATGTCGAACTTCATTTCGTCCATGCCTGCAGCGGGCTTGATCGAGATTCCCCCGGTATCAAAGGTGATGCCTTTGCCGACCAGCGCAACCGGCTGCTGTCGGCTCGATGCCCCGTTGTACTGCAGCACGATCATCTTGGGGGGCTGCTCAGAGCCCTGCGCCACCGCCAGCAGCGCGCCCATTTTCAGGGCCTGCATCTGCTTGGTGTCGAGTACCTCAAGCTTGAGACCGAATTCGCGCGCAAGCTTTTTGGCCTGATCGGCCAGATAAGTGGGCGTGCACACATTCGGTGGCAGATTGCCCAGGTCGCGCGTGAAATCCATCCCGTTGGCGAGCGCCTGCGCGCGCGACACCGAGACGGCGGCCGCCGCCTGTTGCGCGCGCGGTACCGCGAACACGACCTGACGGGGTCGCTTGGGCGTTGATTCCTTGCGGCTTTTCATGGCCTCGAAGCGATACGCAGCGTCTCGGCCGCTTAGGACCTGAACCTGGAGCTTCCAGTCAAGTGAGCGCTGCGCCACCGCGGCTTCGTGCAGAAAAGAAACCACGTCCTCTGCGGCCGCGTTGGCGAGCGCACGCCAGGCTGCGGCGCTTGCATCACGAAAGCTTTTTTCAGCAACTTCAGTGGCGCTGCCAAGCGAGACCAGCAGCACCCGCTGCAGCGCGCCTTCAAGGTGCACCATCAGCGTGGAGCCGGGCTTCTTCTGGAGATCGCCACGCGCAATGACGGCGGATAGCCGTCCACCCTGCGCCTGATCAAGCGTTTGCGCGTCGCCCGACAGTGGTTCACCAACAATGACTGGAACGATTGCGCAGCCGGCCTTCAATCGGTCGGCTGACAGGGGCTTTGTGCTAAATTGCATTGAGTCTTCCTCGGCCTGTGCTCACAACCGATCGATTATAGCGAGGGGTTCGCGCGATGCTCTTTAAGACAGCGTTGCGGCGCGACCTGTCGAATCTGGCTGGAGTGGTCTTCGCCACGCTGTTTACAGTGATGGTGACCACCTCCCTGATCCGCTGGCTGGGGCGTGCCGCCAACGGACTCACAGACACCGCAAGCGTGCTGCCCATGATCGCCTTTGGCGCGATCAACCTGCTGCCGGTGCTGCTGGTTCTCACGGTGTATGTGTCCGTGTTGATGGCGCTCACGCGTGCTTACCGCGACTCCGAAATGGTCATCTGGTTTTCAAGCGGCCGCAGCCTGCTTGATTGGATCCTGCCAGTGCTGGGTTTTGTCACGCCGGTGGCGGTTCTGGTCGCACTGGTTGCTTTTGTGGGTGGCCCCTGGGCAACGCGTCAATCCGACGAATACCAGGCGCGGTTTTCCCAGCGCGAGGACATTTCCCGCGTCTCGGCTGGACAATTCCGGGAGTCTGCGTCCGCGGGCAGGGTGTTTTACGTCGAATCGCTCAACGACGACAACACCGAAGTCAGAAACGTGTTTGTGTCGCAGCTCGACGCCCAGCGCGAACTGATCGTGGTGTCTCAGAAGGGGCAAATTGAGGTCATGCCCAACGGCGATCGCTACCTGGTGCTCGAGAAAGGCCGTCGCTACGATGGCGAGCCGGGGTCCTCCAGTCTCAGGTTGATGGAGTTTGAGCGTTATGGGCTGCTTCTCGAAGGACGAGCGGATGTATCGGGCTCAGGCGCAAGCGCGCGCACCATGGGGCTGCTTGACCTGCTGGCCGATCCCAGCCGCACCAATCTGGCCGAGCTTAACTGGCGACTCAGCCTGCCGATTTCAGCGTTCCTGATGGCCCTTCTTGCCATTCCGCTGTCAGCGGTCAACCCGCGGCTGGGACGCTCGGTCAATCTCATTCTGGCGCTGCTGATCTACGTTGTTTACAACAACATGCTGTCGGTGGTGAGCGCCTGGATTGGCCAGGGGCGTCTGCCGTTTCTGGTGGGCGTCTGGGTTGTGCATGCGGCGCTCGCGGTGGTGATCGCGTTTCTCTTCTGGCGTCGCATCCGCCTGCCGCGCCGCTGGATTCGCCGGGCGCTGTCGCCGTCGTCGGCAGGGGCTGCGTGATGATCATCGGCAGTTCAACGCTGGGGCGTTATCTGGCCCGGGAAATCGCCACGGCGGTGGCCTTCGTGCTGGTGGCGTTTCTAGCCCTGTTCGCATTTTTTGATTTCATCAACGAACTTGATGATGTGGGGCGGGCGGGCTACAGCCTTGCTGCAGCTGCCATCTATGTGCTTCTGACGCTACCCTCGCGCACCTATGAGGTGATGCCGATCGCCGCGTTGATTGGCAGCGTCTACGCCCTTGCGCAGCTCGCGGCGCACTCCGAGTTCACCGCCATGCGTGCCTCGGGGCTCAGCCGTACCCGTGCCCTGGGAGAGCTGGTGCGTCTGGGAGCCTGGACCGCGGTGTTCACGGCTCTGGTGGGCGAAGCGCTGGCGCCGCCCGCCGAGCGGCTTGCCCAGGAGCTGCGCCTGTCTTCGCTCGGCAGCGCTGTGGGCGGCCAGCTCCGATCAGGGCTCTGGATTCGCGACTCGCTGCGCGATACCGCCGGTGATGTTCAGCGCATTCGCTTTGTGAACGTCGGCGAGCTGATGCCTGATGCCACGCTGCGGCGGGTTCGCATTCTTGAATTTGATCAGCAGATGCGCCTGTCCGAGGTGGTCAGGGCCGAGCGTGGCGAATTCTCAGGGCCGGGCGTGTGGCAGCTGAGTGGCGTCACCACGACGCTCTATCACCCGGTCGAATCCGATGAGCCGCTGCCATTGCTGCGCACCGAGCGTGCGTCGGCCGCCACCCGCAACTGGACCTCAGAGCTCACACCCGCGCTCCTGTCGGTACTGATGGTCACGCCCGAGCGAATGTCGGCGATCAACCTGTTCAACTACATTCGGCACCTGCGCGAAAACCAGCAAAACACCGAGCTTCACGAAATCGCGTTCTGGAAAAAAGTTGTCTACCCCTTGGCTGTCATCGTGATGATGGCTCTGGCCTTGCCCTTTGCGTACCTGCAGAGCCGGGCTGGCGGCATCGGTTATAAGGTGTTCGCCGGCATCATGCTGGGCGTAGCTTTTCACTTCCTGAATGGCTTGTTCAGCCACCTGGGGCTGCTCAATACCTGGCCGCCTCTGGTCGCGGTCAGCATCCCCAGCGTGGTTGCTTTTTTCTGCGCGGTCGCGCTGTTGCGGTGGGTGGACCGTACCCGCTGAGCGCGTTTCGACCGTCATCTAGCGGGTTGAGAGACGGGGTTTACCCTTGGTCTCCCAGCGGTCGTTGTGCGATGCAACATTAGATCCACATCGGTGTCCTGCGGTTTTTGATGCAACGCACAATCTTTTTCTTCGTCCCGGCTATCTGTAACGACTTGTAATCGTCGGGTTTTTCGTGGAGCATCCTCTTCCGTCGGATTCGGTCGGATTCGATCGAATTCTCAGGTGTATCGAGGAGGAGGAGAGGCAGCAATGCTGCCGTTGGAGCGCACAGCAATGTGCGCTTTTTTTTTGAGCCCGTCGCGGACATATAATCGGCGGGTTTCGCAGCCTCGATTCATCGCTAAATTAATCATGGGAGACGCTCGATGTTTTCAGCACGTCATGCTCTGGCGACAGGTTCATTCATTTTTGCTACGGCGGCCTCCGCCCAGGTAACCCTCACTACTTCAAGCTGGGTGCCCCCCACCCACACGCTCACGGTGACGCAGGCCGAGTGGTGCACGCAGGTAACTGACGCCACCGCTGGCCGGGTACGCTGCAGTGCGCTTGCCAAGGCGGTGACAGCCCCGCCGGCAACCTTTGATGCGGTTCGCGACGGACTCACCGACCTGTCTTTCTCGGTGCACGGCTATACGCCGGGCCGGTACATTCTCACTCAAATCGCAGAGCTGCCCTTTCTGGGTGACTCGGCTGAATCAACCTCGGTTGCCTATCAACGCATCCATGAAAAGTATCTCGCCAATTTGGGCGAGCACAAGGGCATGCGGGTCATCACGGTGTTCACGCACGGGCCCGGCATGATCATCAACACCAAGCGCGCCGTCAATTCGCT
>VGHA01000057.1 GCA_016868375.1 Betaproteobacteria bacterium
CAGCCGGCAATCGACTGGACCAGGCAGACCAGCGCAAACATCAGTGCGCCGAAAGCGGCCGCAAACTTGAACGGCCAGTGCGGCCAGCGCAGCATGTTGCCGACCTGGCTCCAGCCGAATATCGCCTCGGCCGCCACCCGCCAGGCGATGACCGCAAACAGCACGCCGCCCGCGAGCGACATGAGCGAAGGCAGCCATCGAAGCGACGGGCGATCCAGCCATCGATCGAGCAGATCGACCGCGATGTGGCCACCGGTGGCGCCACACCAGGCAAGCGACAGAAACACGATGAGCGCCATGGCGTATTCGGTGGCCTCCAACGAGCCCCGAAAGGGCATGTTGAAGAAGTAGCGCATGACCACGTCGGCAACCGTGAACACGGTCAGCGCAAGCAGAATCCAGCCCGCGGCGAGCGACATCCGTCGCAGCAGGCGTTCGAAACCGTTGCGCGGCGTATCAGAGCCTTCCAACGTGTCCTCAGCGCGACAGCCGGCCGACCGCCTCGTCAACCGTCATGACGTCGCCAAAAAACAGCGCGAAGTTGTCGAGTGAGGTGGCATGCTCGTCGGGGGTAAATGCCGAGTTGGCATCTGACAGCATGACCACCCGGTAATCCAGCATCATCGCGTCGCGCGCGGTCGATTCACAGCACACGTTGGTGGCCGTGCCCGCCACCAGCAGCGACTCGATTCCGCGCTGCTGAAGCTGCTGATGAAGGTCGGAGGAGCCCTGAATAAACGCGCTGTACATGATCTTGCGAGCGTACACATCGGCGGGCTGCGCTTCAAGTTCGGGAAACAGCTTGAAGCCTTCGGAATCTTCGGCCAGCTTGATAAGGCGCGCCTGAACGCGACCAGGCTCCAGCATGTACTGGTGGTGCCTGGCCCAGCGTTCGGTTGCGCCGCGCGCGGTGGTCTGAATCCAGGCCACGCAGCCGCCAGCCTGCCGAAGCGCCGACGCCATGCGGTTGATGGCCGGCACGGTGGCCCGAGAGGCGGCCACCTCAGCCGGGTACCCCGGCGCGCAGAAATAATTCTGCATGTCGACCACGACCAGCGCAGTACGCTGGGCATTGATTGACTGATGCGCCGGGATCGTGCCCTGCCGACGCAGCACGCGCTCGCGCACTGCGTCGGACATGGCATAGGTTTGCACGGGAACGGAACTCAACGGACGATTCCGAGTTCCTGGCGTGCAGGGCCGCGATAGGTGAACAGCGTGAGTGCGCCGTTGCGAATATCGCCTTTGTTGTCAAAAGCAATCGTGCCGGTGACGCCCTTGTAGCTGGACTTGGCGAGCTCAGGCAGATACACCGACGGCCGAGTGGAGTTGGCGCGAACCATTGAGTCGGCCATGACCATCAGCGCGTCATACACATAGGGCGCGTAGATTTGGACGTCGGCATTGAAGCGCTTCTTGAAGCGTTCGTTGAAGGCCTTCATTGCCGCGATCTGCTCACCCTCGACGCCACCCGCCTTGGCGCAGTAGACCTGACTATCACCAATTGCGTCGCCCGCAAGCTTCGGGAGCTCCGACGAGCAGATGCCGTCACCGCCCACGAACTTGGCATTGATGCCCAATGACTTCATCTGGCGCAGCATCGGACCAGCCACCGCGTCCATGCCACCGAAGAACACCACGTCGGGGTTCTTTGCCTTCACTGAGGTGAGGATCGCCATGAAGTCGGTGGATTTGTCAGTGGTGAACTCACGGCCCACAACCTTGCCACCTGCGGCTTTCGCGCCTTTTTCAAACTCATCGGCAACGCCCATGCCGTAGGCGGTGCGGTCGTCGATGATGGCGATGGACTGTCCCTTGAGCGTGGTCACCGCATAGCGGCCAAGCGTTCCACCCAAGTGCACGTCATCAGCGACCACACGGAAGGTGGTGTTGAAACCCTGCCGCGTAAAGCGCGGATTGGTGGACGAGGGCGAAATTTGCGGGATGCCAGCATCGAAGTAGATCTTCGCTGCCGGAATCGACGTGCCTGAGTTCAGGTGACCGACAACGCCATTGACCTTGGCGTCGACCAGCTTCTGCGCTGCGGCAGTGCCCTGCTTCGGATCAGCGGCATCATCTTCAGCCATGAGCTCGAAACGAACCGAGCGGCCATTGATCTTGAGGTTGCGCGCGTTGAGGTCTTCGATCGCAAGGCGGGCACCATTCTCGTTATCTTTTCCGAGGTGTGCGATCGCACCGCTCAAGGGCGCAACATGGCCGATTCGTACAACTTCCTGCTGCTGGGCAGACGCAGCACCCGTGATAGACAACGCTGCAGCCACCGCAGCCAGACGCGTGAGTTTCCAATTCATTGAAGATCTCCGGATTTCTAGGTTGACGGGAGCCCCTTCGGGCCTGTTATCGAACTGACCTCCGGTCAGACTCATCCACCAAGATAAGCCTGCCGAACGGTTTCTTCATTGAGCATATCGCGAGCCGGGCCGCTTGCGGCAATAAGACCGGATTCCATCACGTATGCCCGGTCTGCAATCTGCAGGGCGCGCCCTGCATTCTGCTCAACCAGAAAGACGGTGATGCCCTGCTGATGCACCTGGCGGATCACCTCGAAAATTCGATCGACCATAATGGGCGCCAGGCCCATGGAGGGCTCGTCCAACAGCAGCAGTCGGGGCCGCGCCATCAGCGCACGGCCCATGGCGAGCATCTGCTGCTCACCGCCCGACAGGGTTCCGGCAAGCTGTGCGCGTCGCTCGGCCAGGCGGGGGAAGAGCCCAAAGACCCTGTCGAGATCATTGACGATTTCAGCGCGGTCATCACGCAGATAGGCGCCCATCTGCAGATTTTCGACGATTGACATCCGGGCAAAAACACCCCGGCCTTCGGGGACCATCACGAGCCCCTCGCCCGCCAGGTCCCAGGGGCCTCGGCCTGCCACGGAGCGCCCCTGGTACAGGATGTCGCCCGACCTGAGTGCAAGCAGCGCAGTGATCGCCTTCATCGTGGTGGTTTTTCCCGCGCCGTTCGAGCCGATCAGGCAGACCAGCTCGCCCGCATCAACGCGAAGGTCGATGCCCTTAACTGCGACAATGCCGCCGTAGCCGACCTCGACCGACCGTAACTCAAGCATGGGCGTCGTCATCTCAGTGCGTCGCGGCTGTGCCAAGGTAGGCCTCAATGACGCGGGCATCGCTCTGAATTTCGGCGGGCGCACCCACCGCCAGTTCGCGACCGTAATCGAGCACCGTGACGCGGTCGCATAACCCCATCACCAGTTTCACGTCATGTTCGATGAGCAGAATCGTTCGGCCATCCTGACGAATCCGTTCGATCAGAATGCGCAGCTGCTGTTTTTCGGTGGCGTTCATGCCGGCAGCGGGTTCATCGAGCGCCAGCAGCACCGGGTCGGTTGCGAGCGCGCGTGCAATCTCGAGGCGGCGCTGATCGCCATACGACAGCGTACGCGCCCGGTAGTCAGCGAACCGACCGATCCCAACATAGTCAAGCAGCGCTCGCGCACGCTCGGCAATTTCACGCTCCTCGCGTTTTGCCTGCGGCAGTCGAAGCACCGCACCCATCAGACCCGTGTGTGTGCGCAGGTGCCGACCGACCATGACGTTCTCGAGCGCGGTCATTTCGCCAAACAGCCTGATGTTCTGGAATGTGCGCGCAATGCCAGCCCGTGCAACCTCGTGCACAGCCCTGGGTTCGTAGGCGCGCCCCTGAAGCTCGAAGCGGCCCGCGTCAGGCACATACAGACCGGTGGTGACGTTGAAGAAGGTTGTCTTGCCGGCACCATTGGGGCCGATCAGTCCGTATATCTGGCCCTTGGCCACCGACAGCCCGACTGAGTCGAGGGCCTGCAGTCCGCCGAACCGCTTGCTCGCGCCCTCCACCTTCAACATGACAGGTTCAGCCACGGCCCGCGCTCCGTCCGTGCTCGGGTTGCGGCCAGAGGCCGCGCGGCCGAAGCAGCATCACCACGATCATGGCGAGCGCAATCAGGAGCTGGCGCAGGATCGCCGCATCAAGCCGTCCACCCGTGAGCTGTTGCAGTGGACCCGCCACATAGCGCAATACCTCGGGCAGTGCTGCAAGAAGAACTGCCCCCAGCACCACGCCGGGCAGATGGCCAAGCCCGCCGAGAACAATCATGGCAACAATCATGATCGACTCCATCAGACTGAATGACTCAGGCGAGATGAAGCCCTGGAATCCGGCGAACACCACACCCGACACGCCACCAAAGCTCGCGCCCGCCGCGAACGCAAGCAGCTTCAGGTTGCGCGTGTTGATTCCCATGGCCTTGGCGGCGATTTCATCTTCGCGGATCGCCATCCATGCGCGGCCGATCCGAGATTCGGCCAGTCGGTGCGAAATGATGATGGCAGCAACCACCAGCACCAGCAGCAGCCAGTACACCAGCGTGACGCCTGCGATCTCGAAGTCACCGATTTCCAGACGCCGCGACAGCTTCCAGCCGAAAATTTGAATCGCATCGATCTGACCCAGACCCCGTGGTCCATTGGTGAGGTTGATCGGATGGTCAAGATTGTTGAGAAACACCCGGATGATTTCGCCGAAGCCCAGGGTGACGATGGCCAGGTAGTCGCCGCGCAGCCTGAGCGTGGGCGCGCCGAGCAGAATCCCAAACAATGCGGCCACGGCGGCTGCCAGCGGCAACGCCACCCAGATGGTCAGGTGCAGGCCACCCGGAAACGCGGCAGCGATGGCCGGAAAGGTTTCTGTGAGATGCGGTGACGCGAGCAGCGCAAACAGATACGCGCCCACCGCAAAGAACGCGACGTAGCCAAGGTCGAGCAACCCGGCGTAGCCAACAATGATGTTGAGCCCGATTGCGAGCAACACATAGAGCAGCGCCATGTCCGCGATTCGGACCCAGGCGTTACCGAACTGTTGCAGGATCAGCGGCAGGATCGCCGCGCCGATCACAAGGACCAGCCACTTGAGCCACTCGGGCGTCCGAGTCGCGTTTGAGGAAACCACGTTCATGCTCGATCCGCTACCCGCTCACCCAATAGCCCCGAAGGACGCAGCGTGAGCACCAGAATCAGGACGATGAAAGCAAAAATGTCGGCGTAATGACTGCCCAGGACGCCGCCGGTGAGCGCGCCCAGGTAGCCCGACCCAATCGACTCGATCAGGCCAAGCAGCACACCCCCCACCACCGCGCCTGCCAGATTGCCGATGCCGCCAAAGACCGCGGCGGTAAACGCTTTGAGCCCAGGCAGAAAACCCATGCTGTGCTGCGCGGTGCCGTAGTTGGAGGCCCACATCACGCCTGCGATTGCGGCGAGTACCGCGCCGATGATGAAAGTGGCCGAAATGACGGTGTCGGGGCGAACGCCCATCAGCGCCGCCACAGAAGGATTTTCGGCGGTCGCGCGCATCGCGCGTCCCAGGCGGGTGGAATGCACCAGCCACAGCAGCAGGGCGAGGCATACGGCTGTGACCGACAGGATCATTACCTGCGTGGGCGTGATCACCGCGCCACCGATATGGAATGGCGCACTGGGCAGCAGCGTGGGAAACGGCTTGGGGTTGGGCTTCCAGATCACCATCGCAAGCGTCTGCAGCAGAATGCTCATGCCGATTGCGGTAATGAGCGGCGCAAGCCTTGGGCTGGAACGCAGCGGCCGGTACGCCACCCGTTCAATCGTCACATTCAGCACCGCCGCCACCACGCAGGCGATCAGTGTTGAAAGCAGCAGAATCACCCAGCCTGGGGCACCGGGCATCGCTTCGCGCATCATGGAAATCACGCTCCACGCCGTGAGCGCGCCCACCATCAGAACTTCGCCATGCGCGAAATTGATGAGGCTAATGATCCCGTAGACCATCGTGTAGCCGAGTGCCACCAGCGCATACATGCTGCCGAGCACCAGCCCGTTGATGATCTGTTGAAGAAATACGTCCATGGCGAAGGCGAAACCCCCGGTGATCAGTCTGCCTTCGCGCCCGAGGCCTTGACCGCTTTCGCCCATTTCGCCGTCTCGGCGCGGACAAATTCGGCGAGCTGATCAAGGTCCATGATCAGCGGCTCAGACCCCTGCGCCTGGAAGCTCTGACGTACCTCGTCACTCGAGAGAATCTTGTTGATGTCGGTGTTGAGCTTGCGCAGGATGTCGCGCGGGGTGCGCGCCGGTGCAGCCAAGGCCACCCAAGGCACCCCGGAGAAACCCGGATAGCCACTTTCAGCGATGGTCGGCATGTCGGGCAAGGCTGCTGAGCGCTGGGCGCTTGACACCGCGATCGGGCGCAGTTTGCCGCCGCGAATCAGGGGGAGCGTTGCGGTAAGCGTTTCAAACATCACATCGACCTGGCCGCCCGCCAGATCAGCGAGCCCGGCCGGGCCGCCTTTGTACGGGATATGAACCATGTCGATGCCGGCAGTGGCCTTGAACATCTCGGTTACCAGGTGATTGGTGACCCCCGACCCACCCGAGGCGTAGTTAAGCTTGCCGGGACGCGACTTGGCCAACTCGACCAACCCTCGAATATCCCGCACGGGCGACGCCGGGTTGACCACAACCGCGTAGGGAACCACGGCGAGACCCGCCACCACGACGAAGTCGCGCTGCACGTCGTAGGGCAGCTTGGAGTACAGACTGGGGTTGACCGCGAGCGGGCCACTGGAGGAACCGAGCAAGGTATAGCCGTCGTGCTCAACCTTAGTCGCCATTTCGGTTGCGATGATGCCCGCCGCACCGGGGCGGTTCTCGATGAAGAACTGCTGGCCATACAGCGAAGACAGTCGACTGGCGATCGCACGCGTGAGCACATCGGTTGCCTGGCCTGCAGGAAAACCGATCATGACCCGGACGGGACGGTTGGGATAGTCGGGCGAGGCCAGCGTTACGGCAGGCCATGCGGCCGCGGCGCCAACAATCCATGCGGCCAGAGACGATCGAAGACTATTCATCACAGGTTCCCTTGAGTAACGATAGATTTGGGCGACGTTTAGTCGCCTGCTCGAATGCCGAATTCACGGATGACTTTTGCCCAACGCTCAATCTGGGAATCAACAAACGACCCGAGCTCGGCTGGCTGAGACAGGCGCAGCGACATCCCCAGACCCGTCAGGCGGGTGCGCACGGCAGGCTCTGATAATGCGCTGGCAAGCTCACGGTTCATCCGGGCGATGATGTCGGCTGGCGTGCCTGCCGGCGCAAACACGCCCCACCATGCCAGCGCTTCGAAACCGGTCACCCCCTGCTCTGCGAGCGTAGGCACTTCAGGCAACGCGGGATCGCGCTGCGCCGAGGTGACTGCCAGCGGCACCAGCGCCCCCGACTTCACGTGCGGCGAGAGCAGCGCCGTCGTCGCCATGGCCACAGGCACGTGGCCTGCAACCGCGTCGGTGGCCAGCGGCCCGCCGCCCTTGTAGGGCACATGCGTCATCGGAAAGCCAACCTGTGCGCCCAGACTTGTCATGGCGAGTTGGGCAAGACTGCCGCTGCCGATCGTGCCGTAGGCAAGCCCCGAGGAACTGGCACGCGCGCTCTTCAAAAGGTCGGCGAAGCTCTTCTGCGGCTGCGACTTGTGCGCCACGATGACCATCGCTCCGGTCGCGACCAGCATCACTGGCGCAAGCTCGGTGCGTGTGTCAAATCCCATGTTGGGAATGAGGCTGGGATTGGTGGCGTGCGTATCGAACACCACCACGTAAGAATTGCCGTCGGGCGGCGCCTTGGCAACGATGCCTGTGCCAATCGAGCCATTGCCCCCGGAACGATTTTCCACCACCACCGGCACGCCCAGCGACTGCGACAGCGCAGGCTGAACCAGCCGTGCCAGCTGGTCGGTGGTCCCCCCCGGTGGAAACGGCGAGACCAGTCGAATCGGCCGATTCGGCCAGGCCGACGGTGTACCGGCCACTTGAGCGACAACTGTCATTGGCTCGCCAAGTAACCCGAGCACCCCCAAAGCAATCGCCATCCGCATCGCGAGTCGATTCATCGGCTGTCTCCGTGTTGTATTGCCGGCACCCGAGCAGCGGCCGGTCATGTTGAGCATTGATAATGCCGCCGACTGACTTGCGGCGCAATCAAAACAAACCGGCCGAACCTACGAATCGCGCGACCGAACGCGCTGCAGTAATTGCGCTGCCACCGCCACGGCGATCGCCGCAGGCAACTTGCTTCGCACACCCTCCACGCCAATGGGCGATACCAGCGTCGCAATGCGCGCGTCGTCCAAACCATCGCGGCTCAGGCGAAGCCGAAAACAGGTGGCCTTGGTATCGGACCCAATGAGCCCGACCCACGCGAGATCGGAGCGCTGCAGCGCAGCGCGGCAAATCCCATAGTCAATCTCGTGGCTATGCGTCATGACGAGGAGCGCCGCGCCGGAGGGTGCCTGATTAACCATTGCCGCAGGGTCATCGCTTAAGCGCCGCAGCGATCGGCCTTTGGGCAGGGCCTCAAGCGCAGAGGCCCTGCTGTCGATCACCGAGACCGAAAACGGCAGGGTCTCGAGCAGCCCGACCAGCGCACGCCCGACATGGCCCGCGCCGAATACCCATACCGGTGGGTCTGCTCGCCCGAGCGACTCGACCAGGCTTTCGCCATCGCCTTCAACGGGGGGCTGGTAGGTCCACTGCCGCTCAACCAGTCCGCCGCGATCACGGCTTAGCAACCAGCCCTGCTCGCCCCGCTCAAGCCGCTCCGCGAGCCCAGTCAGGAACGGCAGGTCGGACTGTTCGAACCGTTCGAACCAGAGCGTGACTGAGCCACCGCAGCATTGGCCGAGTTCGGGGCCGAGTGGCCAGCGCTCGATTTTTAGCGGACCTAGATCGGGCAGGAACATGCTGCGAGCGAGCTTTTCAGCGCGCCATTCAAGCTCGCCCCCGCCAATCGTGCCATCGATGTCGTGCGGGGTGACCAGCATTACTGCGCCCGCCTCGCGTGGCGTGGATCCCCGCGCCTTCAACACCGCCACGCGCACCACCCGAGGATGGTTGCGAAGGTGGTTGCGCAGATCTGTGATCCAGCGACTCACTGTTGCGCGGCCGCGATCGCGCGCAGCAGCGCCTCGGGTGTGGCCGGTGCATCGAGCACCGGACAATTTCCCGGCGCACCGCAACTGGCCACTGCATCACGCAGCGCCTGATAGACCGCAATCGCAAGCATCAGCGGCGGCTCGCCGACCGCTTTCGATCGATGAATGGTGTCCTCGCGATTGGGTACGCCCTCAAGGAGCCTGATGCGTGTGTCGAGCGGCCAGTCGCGTGCGCTGGGAATTTTGTACGTGGACGGCGCATGGGTTTTGAGTTCGCCCGCCTGATTCCACCACAGCTCTTCGGCGGTCAGCCAGCCGATTCCCTGCAGCAACCCGCCCTCGATCTGGCCAATATCAATGGCCGGGTTCAAGGAGCTGCCGACATCGTGGAGCACATCGACCCGGAGTACCCGCGTCTCGCCAGTGAGCGTATCGACCGCCACCTCTGCCGCTGCCATTCCGTAGGCGAAATAAAAGAATGGACGCCCGGTCAGCTTGGTGGCATTCCAATGAATCTTGGGCGTGCGATAAAACCCGCTGGATGAAAGCGAAATACGCGCGACATATGCAGCGCGAACCAGCTGGGCGAAGGGTAGTCGCCGGCCGTCGCCCAGATCGACCTCCCCGTTTGTAAATCGCACCGCGCTGGCGGGAACCTGATGGCGCTCGGATGCGAACTGCACCAGTCGATCGCGAATCGTGATGGCGGCCGCTTCAGCAGCCTTGCCGTTCAGGTCGCTGCCCGACGAAGCGGCCGTGGCCGACGTGTTCGGCACCTTCGAGGTATCGGTGGCACTGACCCGCACCGCGGTCAGCGGCAAGCCGAACACATTGGCCACCACCTGCATCACCTTGGTGTGCAGCCCCTGGCCCATTTCGGTGCCACCGTGATTCAGCATGACCGAACCATCGGTATACACATGAACCAGCGCACCCGCCTGGTTGAACATCTGCGCGTTAAACGAGATGCCAAACTTCACCGGGGTCATGGCGATGCCGCGGCGAATCACCGGGCTGCCGGCATTGAAGCGGGCAATGGCCTCGCGACGCGCCCGGTAGTCGCTGCTTGCCTCAAGACGGTCGGCCAGCAGCGGCAGCACATTGTCTTCAACCTCCATCAGATAAGGCGTGATGTGGCGCTCGCCAAAGCCGTAAAAATTGAGTCGACGCACATCGAGCGGATCGCGGCCGATGGCGCGGGCGATATCGTCAATGACCGCTTCGATGGCCATCATGCCCTGCGGACCGCCAAACCCCCGGAAGGCCGTGTTCGACACCGTGTGCGTCCGGCAGCGATGTGAAACGATTTCGACATGCTCAAGAAAGTAGGCGTTGTCGACATGGCAGATCGCGCGGTCATTGACGGGACCCGAGAGATCAGCCGAATGGCCGCAGCGCGATGCCAGCATGATCTTGAGCGCCCGGATGCGGCCGTCAGGCTCGAAGCCGACTTCCCACTCAGCGATGAAGTCATGTCGCTTGCCGGTAATCAACATGTCGTCATCGCGGTCAAGCCGCAGCTTGACCGGCCGACCGCTTCGGGCAGCCAGTATTGCCGCCACGCACGCAAACAGCGCGGGCTGGCTTTCCTTGCCACCGAATCCACCGCCCATCCTGCGGCACTGCACCGTGACGTCGTGTGAGGCGCGGCCCAGCGCGTGCGCAACCAGGTGCTGCACCTCGCTCGGATGCTGGGTGGAGCTGTGCACCAGCATCGACCCGTCTTCCTGAGGAATCGCGATTGCGATCTGGCCTTCCAGATAGAAATGATCCTGGCCGCCGATTGCCACGCTGCCGGTTCTGCGCAGCGGACTGCGCGCAAGCGCTGCGTCAGGCTCGCCGCGCACCAGGGTTTGGGTGGGCAGCACAAAACTGGATTGCGCGAGTGCGCTGCGGATATCGAGCACCGCAGGGTGCACTTCGATATCGAACCGGGCGAGCCGAGCTGCGCGCCGCGCGCGTTCATGTGAGGTGGCAAGCACAGCAGCCACCGGCTGCCCCGCGTACACGACCCGTCCTTCGGCAAGAATCGGGTCGTCGTCCAGAACCGGTCCGCAGGAATTTACGCCTGGCAGATCGGCTGCCGTGATGACGTCCACCACCCCGGGCGCACTGCGCAGCGCATCCAGCGCGACGCCGCGCAATCGACCGTGCGCAACGGGACTGGTCGCCAGGGCAGCATGCAGCGCGGTGGCCGGCAGTTCCAGATCGTCGAGATAGCGTGCGCGGCCCGTCACGTGCAGCCGCGCGCTCTCGTGCGGGATGGAGTCGCCAATCAGAGAAGATGAGGTCATGGGCTGAGACCTGTCATCCGCCCACTAGGCGGACACCTGATCGATTCGTAAAGCAAGTTCGGGCCGCCGCCTTGCCAGGTGAAGCCGGCGAAGCAGGTTACCCGCTACCTGAAGCCGATAGGCCGCGCTTGCGCGCATATCGGTCAGCGGAGAAAAGTCGTCGTTCAGCGCACGGATCGCCGCCTCGGTGGAGGACTGATCAAGGGCTTTACCGATCAGCGCCGCTTCCGCCTGCCGGGCGCGCATCGGGATGGCCGCCATGCCACCGAAACCGATCCGGGCGCTGACCACGCCATCAACGGTTTCGTGCAGCCAGATCGCCGCACAGATTGCAGAGATGTCCTGATCCCAGCGCTTGGACACTTTCCAGGCGGCGAGACTGTCACCGGGCTTGCGCGCGGGGATTCGAACAGCCGCCACAAATTCACCCGGCTGCAGCGCGTTTCGCCGATAGCCCAGATAGAACTCATCAAGCGGAACTCTGCGATGGCGTGTGCCACACCGCAGGTCGAGCTGAGCGCCCAGCGCAAGCAGAACCGGCATCGAGTCGCCAATGGGCGAGCCGTTGGCGATGTTGCCGCACAGCGTGCCCGAGTTGCAGACCGGCGGCGATGCGAACCGCTGCGCGAGTTCGTGCAGCTCAGGCCAGTCGGGCACGATGGCAGCGAAGGCATCGGTGAGTGACACGGCGGCGCCGATCACCCGTGCGCCCTGATCGTGGACGGACATCGTCCGCAGTTCGGGCACTTCGCCGATGTAAACGACCGGCGGCAGTTCGCGCAGTTGCTTGGTCACCCACAGCCCAACATCGGTGCCGCCCGCCAGCACCAGCGATTGAGGCTGCGCCTCGAGGACCGCCGCCAGTTCGTCCAGACTGCGAGGCGCTGTGAAGCCGGCGCCGCTGGTGAGTTTGAGGGATTCAGTGCGGGAGATGGCGGCGAGTTGCCCGAGCCTGTCAGACGATTGCGAATCCGTGCGGCTCCAGGTGCCGGTTGGCTCGGGAAGGCGGTTCATTAGCAGTCCGGCGTCAATGATGGGCCGGTAGCCCGTACAGCGGCAGAGATTACCCGACAGCGCATCCAGAACATCGTCGCGGTCAGCCTGAGGGCGCCCGAGCCACAGCGCAAACAGCGACATCACAAACCCGGGCGTGCAGAAACCGCACTGCGAGCCGTGACAGTCCACCATCGCCTGTTGCACCGGGTGAAGCGGGCCATCGTGTGGGGTGAGGCTTTCCGCAGTGATGACCTCGCGCCCGTCGACGGTGGGAAGCATTCGGATGCAGGCATTGACCGCCCGATAGTCGATGCGATCACCCTGAGCCTCACCCAGCACCACGGTGCAGGCGCCACAGTCGCCCTCGGCGCAACCCTCCTTGACGCCATGGCGGCCCAGCCGCTCGCGCAGGCACTGCAGCAGTGACTCGGTGGGGGGCGGATTGTGGATCTCGACAACCTTGTTGTCGAGCACGAAACGAACGGTTGCAACGGAATCTGTCATGCGGGGTGCAGAAATTTTTCGTCGACTATAGCGACCCGGATCGAGGCCCGCCAGTATGGCCCGTCAGACCGAGGGGATCGGCGCGTCGCCGCCAGGGGTGCTCGATCGCGGTCAAGGCGGCAAGCTTGTGTACAGTGTCGGCTCCCCGCAGCCGGAGCGCCTCATGGAAATCAACCGACCCGATGTCCTCGCCGAAGTTCAAGCGGTCTTCGCGCGCTATGAAGACGCGCTCGTGAACAACCGCGTGGAGGTTCTTGATGAACTGTTCTGGAACTCGCCACTGACCATTCGCTACGGTGCGGCCGAGAACCTCATCGGCATTGAGCAGATTCGGGCTTTCCGAAATGCGCGGCCCGCCACCGGGCTTGCTCGAACCCTGTCGAACACAGTGATCACGACGTACGGATCCGACTTCGCCACCGCAATGACCGAGTTTCAGCGTGACGATCCGCAAAAAGTCGGGCGGCAAAGCCAGGCCTGGGTGCGCACCCCGGAGGGCTGGCGGGTCGTCGCGGCGCATGTCAGCGTGATTGCGCGGCCGCAATCCTGAGCCCCTGCGGGTCGCGCGCCGCCACCAGAAACCGTTGCGTTGAGCCCATCGGGTAGTACGGAATGCAGTCAAACAGGTAGACTTGAAAAAAAGCGCCATTCATAGGCGCAACCGGAGGATCACCAACTGTCACTCTGGAGCCTCCTCAATGAAACCTGAACACAACCCGATCTTCTCGCTGGTGGGTCGCATTATGATCGCGGCGCTGTTCATTCCCGCCGGTCTCACCAAGCTGTTCGGTTTTCCGGGCCTGGTCAACTACGTGGCGGCCGCTGGGCTTCCCCAGCCGCAGCTTGCTGCGGTCATCGCCATCGGGATTGAAATTCCGCTTGGCATCGCGCTGCTGCTGGGCTGGCAAACCAGAAAGGTTGCCGGGGTTCTGGCGGCCTTCACCTTCATCGCCACCATGGTCTTCCACCAGTTCTGGGCGGTGCCCGAATCGCAGCAAATGGTTCAGCACCTCATGTTCTGGAAGAACATCGCGATTGTGGGCGGCCTGCTCATGATGGCTTCGCTGGGCGGTGGGGCCTGGAGCATGGACAACTGGCGCGCCGCACGCCGCGCCAGGCTGTCACCCGCTGCCGCTTAAAGCGCGCGAAGCCGCAAGACACGCGCTGATGTTGCGCCGCGGCACCGTGTCCGGTGCCGGGCGTTGCGGTCACGCAGACGAGGCCTGCCAGGCGTCAAGGATCTGACCGCCTGTTGCCGGCCACACGCCCTTGTGACGCATGATGTGATCAAGCGCCTGTTCGAGCGCGCTGATGCGATACGGCTGACCAATCACCCAGGGATGCAGTGACAGGGCCATGATTCGACCACCCTGGGTTTCTGACTCGCGGTAAAGCGTATCGAACTGGTCGATCAGTGCATCGCGGAAATCGTCTTCGGTATGGTGGTTGTTGATGAGGATCGTGTAGTCATCCACATCACACGGATGCGGCATGGCGATGATGTTGCCGCCGCCTGCCGTCATCCGGTAAGGCATGTCGTCATTGACCCAGTCGCAGCAGTACTCGAGTCCGGCCTGCACCAGCAACTCTGGCGTCGCGCCCGACTGCGACTTGGCCGGAGAGAGCCAGCCGCGCACGGGCTGACCCGACGCCTCGCGAAGCACCTTCAGGGTTTGTGCGATCAGGGCCTGCTCATCGTCTCGGGGCAGTCCCGCATGATGCAGATGATCCATGTCCAGACCGTTGGCAATGATTTCCCAGCCCCAGTCCGCGCAATGACCAATGAGGGCGGGGTAACGCGCCGCCACCGCTGCGTTGATGGCCGCAGTCGCCGAAATGCCCCGGTCTGCCAGCGCTTTCGCAACCCGATACACACCCACGCGGTTGCCATAGTCCCGCAAGGTGTAGTGACGCAGGTCGGGATAGGCTGTGACCATGGCCCCAGGCGGCTTGAATGGCACGCCCTTCATATTGAGCGGAAACCATTCAAGGGCCACCGTGACCCAGAGCGCGACCCGGGCACCGCTACGCCAGGTTACCGCGGGACGCAGCGGCAACGGTGACCACGTGTACAGATCATGGTCCATGCCATAGCGGCGCATGGGATAGGTGAGGTAGGAATCAGGGAGGCTCATGCCAGCGCTCCGATCGGTTGGCCTGCGGCAACGAACGCGTCGTAATAGTGCTCGTTGAAATACTGCGCGATCTCGCGACCCGTCGCGAGCCACACCTTGTCGTGTCGGGTGATGTAATCAAGCGCCTCTTCGAACGCCGCCATCCGATAGGGCTGCCCCACCAGATAGGGATGGAGCGGAATGCACATCACGGTGCCTGATTCCTCGCCCTCGCGGTAGAGGCGGTCAAACTGGCGCTTCAGAATATCGCCGTAGCGGCGCGGTGAAACCAGATTCACGTTGTAGACGATCACATCGTTCATCTCAAGTGAGTAAGGGATGCTGGTCAGCCGCCCCTTTTTCACCTTGACCGGCCCCGGCTGATCGTCATGAAAGAGATCGCAGACATAGGTCAGCCCCATGTCAGCGATCAGGTCCATGGTGTTGTCGGTGTAGGTGAGCGCAGGCGCGAGCCAGCCATCCAGCTTCTGCCCGGTATGGTTGCGAATGGTATCGATCGAGTCTTGTATGACGGCACGCTCCTGCGCTTCGTTCATACCGAACAGGTAACGCGTGTTGTAGGTGCCGTGCGAATAAAACTCCCAGCCCCGGTCGGCACATGCTCGGATGATTTCGGGATGGTGCTCGCACATGGCCACGTTCAGCGACACACTGCCGCGCATGCCGCAACGGTTCATCGCATCGAACATCCGCCAGAAGCCGGCGCGGTTGCCGTAGTCGCGATACGCGTAATTGAGCACATCGGGCGCCGGCCGTGCCCAGGCAGCGCGCGAGGGGTTGCGCTCGGGATAAAGCTCATAAAACTCGATGTTGGGCGCTACCCAGAACGCCACGCGAGCATCGCCCGGCCACCGAATCTTGGGGCGACCGACATAGGGCAGGTGATCGTAAAAACCAGGATCAGCTTTCAAGGTTGCGCCTCCGCTCATGCGCCCACCCGGCGCAACTGCTCCAGGGTTTCAGCCACCGACAGCACATCGGCGTATTTGATGGCCATGTCGTACAGGTTGGCAAAGTGCGGCCCCTCGTGTTTGTCGGCCACGCACTCTTCGGGGACGATGGTTCGGTAACTGCGCGACAGGCTGTCGACCACGGTGGCGCGCACGCAGCCTGAGGTGGAGCCGCCGGTAACCACCACGGTATCCACGCCATGAAAGTTGAATACCGAGCCGAGATTGGTTTCGAAGAACGCCGACGCCATCCGCTTGTTGACGATGATGTCGCGCTGATGATCGATGACCAGCCGATCGTCAAACTCGGACCGACGGCTACCCACTTTGATGTTCTGCAGCGAATCGGGCGTGTTGCTGCGCGTGCCCCAGATGCCGCAGTCTTCGCCCGAGTCCATGTAGGCCACATAGGTCCAGACCACCGGAAACCCGCGCGCCCGAAACTCAGCCGCCAGCTGGTTCACGTACTCGAGCTGCCTGGGGTCGGTCTCGTAGGCGGTTGCAAATTCGCCCACGCAGGTATAGGCCTTCTGCAGATCCACATTGATCAGCGCAGGCTTTCGACCGAAGCCGAAGCGCTTGCGGGTATTGGTTCTTTTGAGCTCGGCAAACAGTTGCCTGCTCGACTTATCGGACAGTTCCATCGCAGGGACCTCGGTGGGAAATGTTTCGCTCAAACGCGAGCGCAGGCGCATTTTAACGACGGGCTCATCGCCCTGCGGCATCAACCGCCTGCAACGCCCTGTGTATTGACATACACCGCATAGAGCGACTGGCTAGCCGCCATGAACAGCCGATTGCGCGCAAGCCCACCGAAACACACATTGGCGCAGCGCTCCGGCAGACGAATTCGACCGATCAGCCTGCCGGCGGGCGAGAACACATGCACGCCATCAAGTTCATGGTGTCCCATGCCCCAGCCGCACCACAGATTGCCGTCGATATCCACGCGAAAACCGTCGGGCGTACCCGGGCCCGCGTCGATCAGCGTTCGTTGGCCTGACAGCGTGCGCCCGTCCTGCCCCACGTCAAACGCGAGAATCAGCCGGTTCGGGCGCGCCCGCGATTCGACCAGATAAAGCTGTTTTTCATCGGGCGAAAACGCGAGACCGTTCGGGCTGCGCAGGTCTTCGGCCACCGCCTGCACCTCGCCGGTGAGCGGATCCGCCCGATAGACATGATGCGGCAGCTCGGGCTGTGCGCGGTAGCCCTCGTAATACCCCGAAATACCAAAAGCCGGGTCGGTGAACCAGATGGAACCGTCCGACTTCACCACCACATCATTGGGCGAGTTCAGACGCTTACCCTGGTAGCGGTCAGCGATCACCGTCACCGAGCCGTCGTATTCGGTTCGGATCACCCGCCGTTCACCATGTTCACAGGTGATCAGACGGCCTTGACGATCACGGGTATTGCCATTGGCGAAATTGGAAGGGCTGCGAAACACTGAGACTGCGCCGGTGGACTCTTCCCATTTCATGACCCGGTTATTGGGCAGATCGCTCCATAGCAGGAAACGACCATCGCCAAACCATACCGGGCCCTCCGCCCAGCGAAACCCGGTGGCAAGACGCTCCACCGCCGCGGTCGTCAGCCGGTATTTTTCAAAGAGGGGATCGATGACCTCGATCGCCGGGTCGGGATAGCGCGAACTGGGCTGCCACATGACTGGGCGTCAGACCATGAGGTATTTCTGCCGAACCTCGGGTTCGGCAGCGAGGTGAGCAGGCGTGCCCTGGTAGGGAATTTCGCCCTTCTCGATGATGTAAACCCGATCGGCGAGCTCGTTGGCAAACCGCAGGTTCTGCTCGCTGATCAGAACCGTTTGCCCCGATTGCTTGAGCCGCTTCAGCTGTTTCAACAACGCGTCCACCACCAGCGGGGCCAGCCCCTCCGAGGGCTCATCGAGCAAAATGAGATCGGGATTACCCATGAGTGTGCGGGCGATGGCGACCATCCGCTGCTGACCACCGGACAGCGCGCTTGCTCGACGGTCAAGAAAATTTCTGACGTCGGGAAAGAGCTCGAGGACCGAATCGATGCTCCAGTTTGACGACCCCGAGCGCGACGCCATTTTGGCCGCTTCGAAATTTTCAGCAACCGTAAGCGAGGTGAAAAGCCGGCAGTCTTCGGCGATGAACCCGAGCCCCGCGCGGCAGATCTCGAAGGGCTCGGACCCGGCGAGATTTCGGCCCCGAAATTCGATTCGACCCGCCTTGGGCTGCACCAGACCCATGATAGAGGACAACGTGGTGGTCTTGCCCGCGCCATTGCGGCCAAGCAGCGCCACCACTTCACCCTGACCGACTTCGAGGTCTATTCCGAACAGCACGCGGCTGTCGCCGTAGGCCGCGTGCAAACCCTGAACACTGAGCAGCGACATCAGGCGAGACCCCGATCAAGCGGCATCAACTTCCGCGAGCCCGCAACAATTCGACACAGGGCCGGGCCACGGTTTCGGTGTTGACAGCCTTGATGTCGGTGATGCCGATACCGTCGGGCAGCGCCGGATCGCGCTTGACGGTTCCAACGTAGAAGTTGTAGAGCGCCATGTTGTCGCAGGCGCGCACCGTGGTCTTGCCCGTGGGACCGTCGAAGCTGACCGTAGGCATGGCCTGAACGACCTTGTCGACATCGTCTGCTGTGCCGGCCTTGCGAATCGCCTCGGTCACCATCTTGCCAGCCACATAGCCCACAGCGGTCGGCCCGGTGGGATAGGTTTTCATCCGCTTTTCGATTTCAGCGGCAAACGACTTGGACTTCGCCGAATCGAGCGCATAAAACGGATACCAAACGGTTCCGGCAGTGCGCGCGGGCAACGAATCTTTGATGGCGCTCATCTTGACCAGATCGAGTCCGTGCGTGAAGAACTCGACCTTGCCGCCTGCGAACAGACCGAAGTCCCGCGCAGCTTTCAGGAAGTTGATCAGATCCGAGCCGAAGCCACCATTGACGATCATGTCAACGGGCCGTGCCTGCAACGCCGTCACGTGAGCAGAGTAATCGGTAGCGCCCAGCTTGGACCACTCCTGGCGGACCACCGTGATGTCGGGACGCGCGACTTTCAGCGCCGTCAGAAAGTCCTGGATGAAGTGCTGGCCGTACTCGTAATCGGGTGCGATGGTTGCGATTCGCTTGATGTCCGGACGGCCCTTGACGTACTCGGCGATCACGCTGCCGATTTCCACGGTGGACAGGTTGGCGCGCGCCACATACGGATGCCCGGACTCGCCGGTCAGCCGCTTGGTGGTGGCAAAGCCGCCCACCACCAGAGCCTTGTGCTCGCGCCCGAGGTTACCCACCGCCACCGCAGCACCGCTATGAATGCCAACGGTCACGAAGCGGATTTTTTCTTCAAGCATCATGCGGCGGCCTTCGGTGACCGCCTTTTCAACCTGGGGGCCCATGTCGGCGGTGACCAGCTGGAATGGCCGACCATTGAGGCCGCCAGCAGCGTTCGCTTCATCAACCGCAATCTGGTAACCGGTGCGGATTGAATCCGCAATGAATGCGAAACCACCGCTGTAGATGTCGATCAAGCCAAGCTTGATGGGCTCGCCGCGGGGCGTGTTCTGCGCGAGGACCGGTGCGGCGGACAGCGCAAGTGCTGTGCCGACGGAAAGCAGAACCGAACGTCGATCGGTAATCGCCACTGTCGTCTCCTGTGCGAAAGGCGCACTGATTCTGCTGGCCGGATTTCCTGCTTGTCAAGCATTCAAACCGTCTGGCACACTGCCGCCGCTCCGGGACCGACTGCAGCGACAGCTTCCCGTTCCCGAGCCCACGGGACCCGGCGCGTGTCAGGGTCTGCGCGCGCCCAAGCCCCTAGCGGGTTGTTTTATGGTGTAAAACCGCCAGCATGTCAGAGCTTTTCGACCTTTTTTCTCAGCACCTTGCCTGGATGACCAACCCGGTTGTTCTGGCTCGACAGACGCTGGCTGGCATTTCGAACGGCATGTTGCTGTTCCTGATATCCGCGGGCCTGACGCTGATATTTGGCGTGCTGCGCGTTTTGAATTTCGCGCATGGTGCATTGTTCATGATCGGTGCGTTCATTGCCTGGACCATCGGGACATGGGCGGGCGGCAGCAGCATCGGTTTTTTCGCAGCACTGGCGGTCGCTGCGCTGGTGCTTGCCATCCTTGGCAGCATTATCGAAATCACGTTGCTTCGCCGTATCTACCGCGCACCGCATGAGTTCCAGTTGCTGCTCACCTTCGCGCTGGTGTTCATCGCAGGCGATGTCGTCAAGCTGATCTGGGGGCGCGAAGACCAGTCCACGCCCATGCCCGAACTGTTGTCCGGCTCCACCGAAGCGATGGGCCTGGTGTTTCCCACCTACCGACTGTTCCTGATCGCCGTGGGCCTGCTGGTTGCTGCGGGATTATGGTGGCTGCTTCATCGAACCCGCTGGGGCATTCTGATTCGCGCGGCCACCAATGACCGGGACATGTTGGGTGCACTCGGAACCGACACGCGGCGGCTCTTCACAACGGTTTTCGCACTGGGTGTCGCGCTGGCGGGGCTGGGCGGTGCCTTGGCCGCACCCATCGTCTCGGTGGGCCCCGGGCTGCACGTGCAGGTGATCATCGATGCCTTCGTTGTCGTGGTGATTGGCGGCATGGGCAGTGTGCTCGGCGCGCTGGTGGCGTCGCTGCTGGTGGGTATCGTCAATGCCTGGGGGGTTCTGGCGCTGCCAGGCTGGTCGGTGGTCCTCACCTTCGCCTGCATGGCGGTCGTGTTGATCGTCAGGCCCTGGGGCCTGTTTGGGAGCCAGGAGTGAACCGGGCGCGAATCGGGTTGTTGCTGCTCCTTGCCGCGCTGCTCCTGCTGCCACTTGGGCTATCAGACTTCTGGCTGTTTATCGCCATTGAGGTGCTCGCGTTCGCGCTCTACGCCATCAGCTTCAACCTGCTGATGGGCTATGGCGGAATGCTTTCATTCGGGCATGCCGCTTTCTTCGGGGTTGGCGCCTACACGGGCGCGTTACTGGCCAAGAAAGCGGGCGTCACATCAATCTGGGCCTTTGTACTGGTGATGCCGGGCGCGATGGCGGTGGCCGCATTGATTGCGGTGGTGATCGGTTTCTTTTCGGTGCGACGCTCGGGCATTTATTTCGCAATGCTCACGTTTGCGTTCCAGATGCTGCTGTACACCGTG
>VGHA01000058.1 GCA_016868375.1 Betaproteobacteria bacterium
CCCGCGGTCGTGCCGTTTGCCATGCTCGCGGCACTGGCTTTGCCGGTCGCAAAACGCGGGCTCGTCAGTCTGCTCGACTGGATCGCAGTCGCCACGTTCTCGCTGATTGGCCTGGTGATCTGGGCATACTGGCTCGCGCTGCTCACCGGCTTTCCACCTCGCATGGCCGACAGCGCGGCACGCCTTGCGCCGGGCTTCGCATCAGATACCGTCGCCCTCCAGACCGCTGCCGGCGTCCTGGCGAGCCTCGCCTGGCTTGCGCTCGTGTGGTGGCGCGCGTCACGGCGCCCGCGGGCGATCTGGCGACCGATGGCGCTCTCGTCTGGCGGCCTGCTGCTTGCCTGGGTGCTGCTGGTGGTGCTGTGGCTGCCGGCTTATAACGCGCGCGTCAGCTACCGGGGCGTGGCCACCGAGCTCGGGGCGGCACTGGGCGCTACCGATGGGTGTGTACAGGGAGAGCCGCTTGATGCCGCCCAGCGCGCAAGCCTCGCCTATTTTGGAAACATCCGATTTGGCAAACCCGGCGAGCGATGCGACTGGCTACTGATCCGCGATGATGCGCGGGCGCGAGCGCCTGAGCCCAGTACCCGCTGGGCACCGGTATGGCAGGGGCGCAGGCCCTTCGACAGCACCGAGCGCTTCGTGCTCTACCGGCGCGAACCGTGAACCGGCTATCCGAGGCGGTGCCCGAGCCGCTCAACGGGCTGCGGCTCAGGCTGCGGCTGCTGAAAATGGCCGCACCGCTCTTCATTGCACAGATCGCGCTCATGATGCAGGGCATCATCGACACGCTGATGGCGGGCCGCCTGTCGGCTGAAGATGTGGCGGGCATCGGGCTGGGCGCGAGCATTTATTTCTCGGTCTACATCGGATTGATGGGTGTGCAACTGGCGTTGGTCCCGATCTGCGCTCGGCACTACGGCGCAGGCGACACTCAGGCGATCGGACTTGAAGTTCGCCAGGGATATTGGCTGGCGCTCTTGCTGGCAGTGCCTGGCTGCGTGGTGCTGGGATTCACTGATTTGTGGCTTGCAGTGGCAAGCCCTCCCGATGAGGTGGCCGTGGTCACGCGACCGTATCTGGCCGCCGCAGCAGTCGGCCTGCCGGCGGCGCTGCTGTTTCGCAACTTTCATGCGCTCGCGGTTTCCACGTCGCGCCCGGGGCTGGTCATGGGCCTGAATCTGGCGATGCTGGTTCTGAAGATTCCCGCGAATCTGTTGTTCATGCACGGCTTTTCAGTGGGCGCGTGGCTGACGGTTCCAGCCCTGGGCGGCGCGGGTTGCGGTGTCGCCACCGCGCTGCTCGCCTGGATCACCGTGGCGGCTGCCGCGCTGATGCTCGGTTTTGAACCAGGCCTGCGTCGCTACCGCGCGCTGGTGCCGGCCAGGCCGTCCGCAACCTGGTTGCGCCGCGTGCTGAAGCTGGGCCTGCCCATCGGGGCCACGCAACTGGTTGAAGTCACTTCCTTCACTTTCATGGCGATTTTCCTGGCGCGGCAGGAAGCGGTCGTTGGCGCAAGTCATCAGATTGCGGCGCGGCTGGCGGGTCTTACGTACATGATTGGACTGGCGCTGGGCACGGCCACCAGCACGCTTGCTGCCCAGGCGCTTGGCGCGGGCAGTTCGTCACGCGCACGCGATATTGCGCTCACGGGCCTGCGGCTGGGCGCCTGGGCAGGCCTGTCCACGATGGCGCTGCTGTTCGGGTTTCGCGAGCCACTGGCCGCGCTGTTCAGCACCGACCCGGCGGTGGTGGCGATGGCCATTCCGTTGGTGGTCGTGGTCTGCGTTTTTCATTTCTTTGACAGCGCGCAAACCCAGATCACCCTGGTGCTGCGTGCCTGGCACGTCACTGGCGCGCCCATGTTTGTGCATCTCGCGGCGCTATGGGGTGTCGGACTCGGTGGTGGCTGGTGGCTCACCTACGCCTATCCCGCCACGGGCGGCCCTGGCAGCCAGTGGCTGTCGGGGGCTGCAGGGTTCTGGGTAGCGGGGGCTGTTGCGCTGGCGCTGGCCACCGCCGGCGTGGGCTGGCTGTTATGGTGGGTCTGGCGCGACAGTACAGACTCTGCTGCGCGCCGCCCCAATCACTGAGCGCTAGGCTGAGCAGCGGTCAGTGCTATGAAGTTATCGCGATAAAACCGCAGTTCGTCGATCGATTCAAAAATATCGGCGAGCGCGGTATGCGCACCGCGTTTGCCAAACTTGCGGGCCACCTCAGGCCGCCAGCGCCGGCACAGCTCTTTCAGTGTGCTGACATCAAGATTGCGATAGTGAAAGAACGCTTCGAGCTTGGGCATGTAGCGGGCCATGAAGCGACGATCCTGGCAGATCGAGTTGCCGCACATCGGCGATTTGCCCGGCGGCACCCAGGGCGCCAGAAAATCAAGCAGCGCCTGCTCGGCGCCTGCCTCGGACCAGGGCGACACCCGCACCCGGTCAATCAGGCCGGAGCGCCTGTGCGTGCTCTGGTTCCATTGGTCCATCGCGCCAAGTACTTCGTCGGTCTGGCGAATCGCAAACGATTCGCTTTGCGCGCGGACAGCGAGGGACTCATCGGTGATGACCAGCGCGACCTCAATGATGCGGTCTTGCTCGGGCTTCAAACCCGTCATCTCCATGTCGACCCAGACCAGCAACGACGCATCGGGTGCCTGTGACATAATCTTCGATCCTCCGGGCGTCATTCTCACACATGGCAGACGCACAACTCCCCGGGTCCTCGTCGATCATTTTTACGCTGGTGTTTCTGTCGGCGCTGGTCCTGTCCCTACTGCTCAGGCTTTGGCTTGCCACACGCCAGGTCAGGCATGTGGCCGCCCACCGCGCGCAGGTGCCCAGCGCGTTTGCCGAGCGAATCAGTCTCGCCAGTCATCAGCGCGCGGCCGACTACACGGCGGCGCGTGTTCACCTGGGCATGCTTGAGATGCTCGCGCAGGCGGCCTGGCTGGTTGCGCTCACGCTCATGGGCGGCCTTCAACTCATCATCGTTGCAAGCTCCGCATTGCCCGAGTCGCTCAACTGGGCGCGCCCGCTTGCGCTGCTCGTCATGGTCAGTGTGGCCAGTGCACTCATTGATCTGCCGTTTTCATGGTGGCGTCAGTTTCGGCTTGAGCAGCGCTTCGGCTTCAATCGAATGACACCCGCATTGTTTTTCGCGGATCTGCTCAAGGGGGCAGTCGTGATGAGCGTGTTGGGTCTGCCACTTGCTGCCGCAGTGCTTGCGCTGATGGGTGCGGAAGGCGAACTCTGGTGGTTCTGGGCCTGGTGCGTCTGGATGCTGTTCAACGTCACCGTGCTGCTTGTCTATCCCACGCTGATCGCGCCGCTGTTCAACCGATTCGAGCCCTTACCCACCGGGCCCGTGCGAGAGCGCGTCGAGCAATTGCTAGCCAAAACGGGCTTTGCAGCGGGTGGGCTGTTTGTCATGGACGGCAGCCGCCGTTCCGCGCACGGCAATGCCTACTTCACCGGGTTCGGGCGCTCGCGTCGAATCGTGTTCTTTGACACGCTACTGAACCAGCTCAATGCCGATGAAATTGAAGCGGTGCTCGCGCACGAACTGGGACATTTTCGGCTCCGGCATCTCATCAAGCGGCTGATCGTCATGTCCGCCGTCAGCCTGGCCGCGCTCGCCCTGCTGGGCTACCTCAGTCAACAGACCTGGTTCTATGAAGGGCTCGGTACCTCGCCGGATCCGCGCACCCGCGACGCCTGCGCAATGTTGCTGTTCATGCTGGTCATGCCGGTGTTTGGATTCCTGTTCGCGCCACTGGGAAGCTGGTTGTCGCGTCGCGATGAATTCGCAGCCGACGCCTGGGCAGCCGGCATCACCGGCCCACAACCGCTGGTGAACGCGCTCCTCAAGCTCTATCAGGATAACGCCGCCACGCTGACGCCCGATACGCTTTACTCGGCCGTCCACGATTCACACCCACCAGCACCACAGCGAATCGGGCGCCTGCTTGCGACGGCACCCGCGGGCGCGTCCTCGTCGCAACTGCCGGCCTCGGCGTAGGCAGCGCCGGCCCCCTGCCCCGTATCGCGCCCCGCCTCCTTCACGCAACGCCTTCACGCACCCGTGCCGCTCGCCTCATCGCTCACCGCAGGAACGGGTACGGTTATCGCCGCACATGGGCGGCAGTTGCTGGTATCGGTGGATGGGGAAACCGGGCCCCCCCGTGAAGCGGTCACCCGGGGACGTCGCAGCGACTGTTGCGTGGGCGACCGCGTGGCGCTGTCGCTTGCGGGGAATCGCCAGGCCGCCATCGAGCGGCTCTTGCCACGCACGAACCTGATGATGCGAAGCGACGCGGGTCGCAGCAAGTCCCTGGCGGCCAACATCGATCTGGCGGCCATCGTGGTCAGTGGCGCTCCGCCATTTTCTGAGGAACTGCTGATGCGCGCGCTGGCGGTTGCCAGCGTCGAAGACATCCCTGCCGCGATCATCGCGGGCAAGCGCGATCTGCGTGAGGCTCATGCGCAGATCGAGCCGCGCCTCGAGTTGTATGAATCTCTGGGCTGGCCAGTCATCCGCATCAGTGCCAGCACCGAGCCTGACGCAAGCCTTGAGGCGCTGATGCCGTTGATGGGCGGCAAAACAACGCTGCTGCTGGGTCAGAGCGGGATGGGCAAGTCCACACTGGTCAATCTGCTGGTACCCGATGCAGAGCAGGTCACCCGCGAGATATCGGTGGCGCTATCGAGCGGTCGTCACACCACCAGCTTCTGCCGAATGTTCGAGGCAGGTAAGCGGCTGCCGGAAGGTTCTGCGGTCATCGACTCGCCTGGTTTTCAACTGTTCGGCATTGCGCACCTGTCGCGCTCGCAACTGATGCACGCACTGCCCGATTTCCGGGCCCATCTTGGCCAGTGCCGCTTTTCCAACTGCCTGCACCGCAACGAACCGGGTTGCGCAATGACCGAAGCCGTTCAGGCGGGACGCATCGATGCGAGGCGGCACCAGCTTTACCTGGCAATGCTGAACGAGACGCTTACCTGAGGCAGATCGAAGGAGAGCCCGGCGCTTTGTTACTGGCCAAGCCAGGCGGCCACGCTGACCATCGCGAACAGCCCCGCCCATAAAATGACCGATCGCCAGACCAGGCCGACCGCGCTTCGAAGCCCTGACGCGTCTGGCGCCACACCCTGCCATTCAAACCCCTGATCGCCCGAGGCCCAACGCGCTTCCAGCGCGGGCTCGGCAATGCGTAGCCCCAGGGCCCCGCCACCGGCCGCCAGCAACAGCGGGCGTTGCTCGCTGCCGGTGCCCGCAGCCACCGCGCCTCGCCAGCAGAACACCGCATCTTCGAAGTTACCGACAATGGCGAAGCCTGCCGCAGACAGCCGCACTGGCAGCCAGTCGAGCACCCGGTAGATCCAGCCCGCAACCGCGCCATAGGGCTCGTTGATCTTGGCCTCGCCATGCGCAACCGGCGTATCCCAGCGGCGCGCGAGCGATTCGGCGAGCCGATAGAGCACCGGCCCCATGGGTCCTGGCAGGATCATGTACCAGAAGAGCGGCGCGAACACATGCCGGTGCGAGGCCACCAGCGCATGAGCGATTGCCATCCGGCACACGACATCCACGGGCGCATCCCGCGCGGGCATTTCGATTCGGTCATCGGGCGACGAGGTGGTGAGCCAGCGCTCGAGCACACGCCGGGCGCCAGCCAGATCATCAGCCGCCAGCACCACCTGAATTTCGGTGAACGCATGGCTGAACTGACGAAAACCAACCGTCAGGTAAAGCACCGCGATATGAAAAACGACCAGTGCCACGGGATGGATCAGTGACGCGACCCAATCAAGCAGCAGCACTGCACCCACGATGACGAGCGCCATCAGCGCCCACCCGATCGCGCCGTGCTGACGCTGACCAGCGTCGGTACTGCCGCGAATCAGGTCAGCAAGCCCGCCCACCAGCCGATGCGCGACGTTGTTGGCCGGCAGCGGTCGGACCTGTTCGATAAGCAGCGCGATGACCAGTGCAATAAAACCCACAATCAGACCGTTTCAGGCAGACAGCATCCGGTAAAGATTTCGCAACATCGCCGCAGTGGCGCCCCAGATGAAATAATCGGCTTCAGTGTCGGGCGAACGCCAAGGCATCGCAAAAAACAGCCGTTCGCCCTCAGCCGACAGGATACGCCGCCTCTCATGATGTTGCGGGTTCATCAGGAATTCGAGAGGTACTTCGAACACATCGGCCACTTCGTTCGGATCGGGCCGAAGATTGAAGCCCGGTTCGAGAAGCCCAACCACTGGCGTGACGCGAAATCCGGTTCCGGTGATGTACTCAGGCATGGTGCCGATGATTTCAACCCGGGAAGCCTCGAGTCCGACTTCTTCATGTGCTTCACGCAGCGCGGTGATCAACGGCGAGCCGTCCTGCTCATCCTGTCGCCCGCCGGGAAAGGCCACCTGACCCGAATGCCGCTTCAAATGCGCGGTGCGGCGCGTGAGCAGTACAGTAGGCCGATGCCCGTGCTGAATGATGGGAACCAGCACCGCTGCCGGCCGGGACGATTCGAGCAGACCCGAACGGTCGGACAGCAACTCGGGTTCCCACTGAGGCGGACGCGCGAATCTTTCGCGCAGCGCAGGCGCCAGCAGGCGGTCAGACGGGACTGGGGGCAGCCGTTCGTCGACCACCACCACCGGCCAATCGCGGGGATCGATCACGGCAGGCTGCGCGAGTCAGGTTTGGACCCAAACCTGACCCGACTGCAACAGCGCTTAGGCTGACGCAGCGCCCGAACTGCCCTTGACGGCGAGCTTTTCGCGAATACGCGCCGACTTTCCGGACCGGCTGCGCAGGTAGTACAGCTTGGCCCGGCGCACGTCGCCACGACGCTTGACTTCGATGCCGGCGATGAGCGGGGAGTACAGCTGGAACGTACGCTCGACACCCTCGCCCGAAGACATTTTGCGGACGATGAACGAGGAGTTGAGGCCGCGGTTACGTTTGGCGATGACAACGCCTTCATAACCCTGGACGCGCTTGCGCGTGCCCTCGACCACGTTGACGCTGACGACGACGGTATCGCCTGGCGCGAAGGCAGGAATCGTCTTGCCCAGTCGCGCGATTTCTTCCTGCTCGAGTTGCTTGATCAGATCCATTAACGCTCTCCTTGAACCATCATCGCTGGCTGTCGAGTCCGCGACTGCCGTCTCCGCTTTGTCTGGAGAACCGCAGAACGCTGCGACACGCTCGCTTGCAACGCAAAAACCTTGTAAGTGCGCACTTGCCACACACTGCTTGGCACACGCTTCTTGTCACACACTTCTTTGCGTCCACTTGCGGGTCTGTTGGCACCCTTGCCCAGACCCAGGCCGTGCGAGAGGATGGGAACCTGGTATTGTACTCAGAAGATCGGAACCCTGGCAAAAAGAGGCAAGGCGCCTGATGGAGATTCGGCGCGGCGTTCTGGGTCAGTCGGTACGGGTCGACCGCAGGACTGCCTCATCGGCCGCGCTGAGCAATCCCTGTCGGCGCGCCTCTTCCAGCAGATCGGGGCGATGGCGCTGCGTGGCAAGCAAGGCCTGGTCGCGTCGCCAGCGCGCGATGCGCTGATGATGCCCCGACAGCAGTACATCGGGCACCGCGAGCCCATCAACTATTTCCGGACGCGTGTAATGCGGGCAGTCAAGGAGGCCTGCTGCGAAAGACTCCTGCTCGGCCGAGTTCGCGTCATTTAACGCGCCCGGTAACAGTCGAACCGCCGCATCGATCACAGTCATCGCCGGTAGTTCGCCGCCCGACACGACAAAATCGCCGATCGACCACTGCTCGTCGACGTGTCGGTCGATGAGACGCTGATCGATTGCTTCATATCGCCCGGCTAGCAGCACCGCGCCGCTGGAGGCGGCGAGCCGGCGCGCCATCTGATCGTCGAATCGACGCCCTTGAGGCGATAACGCAATCACCGGTGCGAGCGCGGTTTCGCCCGACTGAGCCCGCTCGGCATGGGCGGCAGCGATTGCGTCGGCCAGTGGCTGGGCCAGCATCACCATGCCCGGACCACCACCATAGGGGCGATCGTCAACGGTCTTCCAGGCATCGTGGGTAAAGTCACGCGGATTCCAGCAGCGCAACTGCCACAAACCGCGATCGAGTGCCCGCGCGGTGATGCCGTGACGCGTGATCGCGTCGGACATTGCCGGAAAGAGCGTGATCAGGTCAAAGCGCAACATGAGGGGCTGTCTCGCGCGCGCTACCAGTCGGGATGCCAGTCGATCTGAATCCGGCGTGAAGGCAGGTCAACGTTGAGGATGTATTGATCCACGAAGGGCACCATCCGTTCGCGATCACCCTCGACGATGATCAGAATCGGATGGGCGCCGTGGTCATCCAGCGCACTGACGGTGCCCAGCAATACATCCTGCTGACCAAACACCTGGCAGCCGATCAGGTCAATCCAGTAGTACTCGCCGGATGACGCCCTGGGGAAGTCGGCGCGGCTTACATAGACCTGGAGGCCTTTCAGCACTTCGGCCGCGGTGCGGTCTGAAACGGAGACCGATTGCGCAACCAGGCCATCCCCATGCACACGACAGCGGCTGATTCGGATCTGCCTGGCTTGGTCTGGGCCCGCCACACCGGGACGCACCGGCGACGAACGATCGGGGTCTGGCACCAGCCACCAGCGCCTGGTGGCTCGCAGCACGGAATTCTGCGGATCGTTGAAGGGCTCTACCCGAAAGGCACCGGCGATACCCCATGCCTCACGAATTCGGCCCACCAGGATCGAATCGGTGGGCAGGCCAGCCGAGTCCGGAACCGACGCATCGGCGGTATCGGGCAGAGACGGTTCAGAGGTTCGACGGGCAGTCATCTGAGGTACTACAGCGCTCGAGGCGGCCCGCCTGATGTTGCCCCGACGCCATCGGCCGGGAGCAAGCTGGCGCTGCCCGCGGCGCGATCAGTCAATGCAGCTCACGCAGCAGCCGGCGCACTGGCTGCCCGCTGTTTGATGAGACGCTGCACAGCCGGAGATACCTGGGCACCGTGACCAACCCAGTGCTCAACGCGGGCCATGTCGATGCGAAGCGGCTCTTCTTTGCCGGCTGCGATCGGGTTGTAGAAACCCACGCGCTCAATGAAACGGCCATCGCGCCGGTTCTGGCGATCGGTTGCCACAATGTTGTAGAACGGACGCTTCTTGGCGCCGCCACGGGAAAGACGGATCACAACCATCGGACCGATCCTTAAAAAACTGTATCTGTTGGGGAAAAACCCTGCATCTTAGCGCGCCGTACAGCCTGCCGCAAATTCAACCAGGTGTGCCGCGAAGCAGGAGCAGGTCTGCTACAGTCCCGCGCGCCAAATTGGAGAGCTTCATGCCCCGAGTTCCTTATCTTCCGGCCGACCTGCGCGAGCCGGCTGAAATTGTTGACGCCGTGCGCGCGCGACGCGGCGGACACCTGCTCAATCTCGACCGCATGCTGCTGCACAGCCCTGAACTGGCCCGCGGCTGGAATGCGCACCTGGGCGCGGTGCGCACGAAGTTGTCCGTGTCGCCGCGGCTACGCGAAATCGCGATCTGCGTCGTCGCCGTGCTCAACGACGCTGAATACGAGTTCCTGCATCATGCCCCCGAACTGCTTGCTGCCGGGGGCACTCAGGCACAGGTCGACGCGCTTCGCGATCCGCATGCCGCGCTCGCCAATACCGCCCTGTTCGATGACGCGGACCGCGCAACGATCGAGCTGACCATCGAGATGACGCGAAACATTCGGGTGCGCGACGGTCTGACCGAACAGTTGAATGCCCAACTGGGCACGCAGCATACCGTTGAGCTGGTGGCCACCATTGCTGCTTACAACATGGTGTCGCGCCTTCTGGTGGCGCTGGGCGTGGAACCCGAATAGGGGTTTGCGCCGGCAACGCTGCCGGCGCCCCTGGCGCTAAAACTGCGCGTCCTCAAGAGCCAGCGCGCCTTCGGCGCCGCTCACGATGGAATGCCTCAGCCCAGCCGCCTGCGACAGAATATGGTCGGCAAAAAATCGTGCGGTACCGATCTTGGCCTGCAGGAATGCGGCGTCACCCTCTGACCCCGAATCCAGCTGCGCTCGGGCCGCGATCGCAGCGCGCGCCAGCTGCCAGCCGCCCAGCACAATGCCCACCAATTTCAGCGTGGGCACCGACCCGGCAAACACGGCACGAACATCGGTTTTTGCCGAGGCAACGATGAAGTCAATGACCTCCTGAAGTGCCTGCGAGCCAGCCACGAGGGCGTTGCGAATCGCGCCCAGATCGCCATCGTGTCCTTCAAGCGCTTGGATCGTTTCACCCATTGCTGCGATCAATGAGCGCGCCACCGCTCCGCCGTCACGAGACGTTTTGCGACCAACCAGATCATTGGCCTGGATAGCCGTGGTGCCTTCGTAAATCGTGAGGATGCGGGCATCGCGATAAAACTGCGCTGCGCCGGTTTCCTCGATGAAGCCCATTCCGCCGTGCACCTGAACGCCCAGCGAGGTGACCTCAAGCGACAGCTCGGTGGACCAGCCCTTGACGATCGGCACCAGAAACTCGTACACGGCCATGTTGCGCTTACGGGTTTCCGCATCGGGCGCGTGATGGCCGGCATCGCAGGCGGCGGCCGCCGCATACGCGAGCGAGCGGGCCCCCTCGGTGAGCGCGCGCATCGTCATCAGCATCCGGCGGACATCGGGGTGGCGAATGATGGCCACCGCTGCGGCGGATCCCGCGATATCGCGGCTCTGCACCCGGTCACGGGCATAGGCAACCGCCTTCTGGTAGGCCCGATCCGCCACGGCGACGCCCTGCATGCCGACGGCAAAACGCGCCGCGTTCATCATGACGAACATGTATTCAAGGCCGCGGTTTTCCTCGCCGACCAGATAACCGATCGCACCATCGCCCACGTCGCCCTTGCCATCACCATAGATCAGCACAGCAGTGGGGCTCGCCTTGATGCCAAGCTTGTGTTCGATCGATGTGCACCACACATCGTTGCGCGCACCGAGTGTTCCGTCGGAATTGACCAGAAATTTGGGAACGATGAAAAGCGAAATGCCTTTGACGCCCTCGGGCGCATCGGGCGTACGCGCGAGCACCAGATGGACGATGTTCTCGGCCATGTCGTGTTCGCCATACGTGATGTAAATCTTCTGCCCGAAAATGCGGTAAGTGCCATCGGGTTGACCGACCGCGCGGGTGCGGACCAGAGAAAGGTCAGACCCGGCCTGCGGCTCGGTCAGATTCATGGTGCCCGTCCAACGCCCCTCGATCATCGGCGGAATGAACGTGGTTTGCTGCGCACTGCTGCCGGCTGTAAGCAGCGCTTCGATTGCGCCATCGGTGAGCAGCGGACACAGCGCAAACGACAGACTGGCTGCGTTCAGCATCTCGACACAGGGCGTGCCGATGACCTTGGGGAGCCCCTGTCCGCCGAATTCGGCCGGATGCTGAATGCCCTGCCAGCCGGCCTGCGCGTAAGCCTTGAAGGCCTCAACAAAGCCTGGGCTGGTGGTGACCTTGCCATGACTGAGGCTTGAAGGTTGCTGATCCGAGGGCCAGTTGAGCGGCGCAATGACGCCTTCATTGAACTTGGCGCATTCCTCGAGCACGGCGGTTGCAGTGTCGATGCCGGCGTCCTGAAGTCCGGGCCACTGCGCGACGGCGCTGAGGCCCGCAACATGCTCCAGCGTAAACAGCATGTCTTTCAACGGAACCGAGTAAGTCATGTCGGACCTCCGGGGTGCAGCAGGGTGTGAAGACGAATGACGGCGATCGGGATCAGCCGAGTTCCTGCACGATGTCAGGTACGGCCTGGAAAAGATCGCCCACCAGTCCGTAGTCGGCGACACCGAAAATCGGCGCTTCCTCGTCTTTGTTCACCGCGACGATGACCTTGCTGTCCTTCATGCCCGCAAGATGCTGTATTGCACCCGAGATGCCGATGGCCACATACAGCTGCGGCGCGACGATCTTGCCGGTTTGACCCACCTGCCAGTCATTCGGAGCGTAGCCTGCGTCCACCGCGGCGCGCGAGGCACCCAGTGCCGCGCCAAGTTTGTCGGCCAGCGGATCGAGGATCTTGAAGTTGTCGGCCGAGCCCATGCCACGACCCCCCGAGACCACGATCTTGGCCCCGGCAAGTTCGGGCCGGTCTGATTTGGCGAGCTCGCGGCCCACGAAGCTGGAACGCCCGGAGTCGGCCACCGGCGTCAACGTTTCAACCGCAGCGGAGCCACCCTGCAGCGCGGCGTCAAAGCCGGTGGTGCGCACCGTGATGACTTTGACCGCATCCGACGATTGCACGGTGGCAATTGCATTGCCTGCGTAAATTGGCCGCGTGAACGTGTCGGGCGATACCACACCGATGATGTCCGACACCTGGGCAACGTCGAGGCGCGCTGCGACGCGGGGCAGTACGTTCTTGCCGTGCGCGGTGGCGGGCGCGAGGATGTGCGAGAAGCCTGAAGCCACCGCCAGCGCCTGTTCGGCAATGTTTTCCGCCAGCTGATCGGCCAGGTGCGCGCTGTCGGCCACCAGTACGCGCGTCACGCCCTGGATCGCGGCGGCGGCCTGCGCGGCACCCGAGCAGCCCGAGCCCGCCACCAGAACCGTGACCTCGCCACCACACTGTGCAGCCGCTGCGATGGTGTTGAGGGTGCCGGCCTTCAGCGAGACGTTATCGTGTTCAGCAATGACCAGTGCTGCCATGATGCTTTCCTTCGATGATGCAATGTTGAATTCAGTGTAAGGGCGAGACGGTTGCTCAGATCACCTTCGCTTCGTTCCTGAGCTTGTCAACCAGCGCCTTGACGTCGGCGACCTTGATGCCAGCCTTGCGACCCGGCGGCTCGCTCACTTTCAGCGTGCGCAGACGCGGGGCCGGGTCAACGCCCAGATCGGCGGGCTTCAGGATGTCGAGCTGCTTTTTCTTCGCCTTCATGATGTTGGGCAGCGTGACATAGCGCGGCTCGTTCAAACGCAGATCGGTGGTCACCACTGCGGGCAGCGTGATCGAAAGCGTTTCCAGTCCGCCGTCAACTTCACGCGTGACCTTGGCGCGGCCATCGGCAATTTCCACTTTCGAGGCAAAGGTGGCCTGCGCCATGTTGCCCAGCGCGGCGAGCATCTGACCCGTCTGATTGGCGTCATCATCGATGGCCTGCTTGCCCAGGATGACCAGCTGCGGCTGTTCACGGTCACAGACCGCCTTCAGCAGTTTCGCCACCGCAAGGGGCTGCAACTCGACGTCGGTTTCGATGAGGATGGCGCGGTCGGCGCCAATTGCCATGGCCGTGCGCAAGGTTTCCTGACAGGCCTGCAAGCCGCATGACACGGCAATGACCTCAGAGGCCAAGCCCTTTTCCCTGAGCCTGACTGCCTCTTCCACCCCGATCTCATCGAAGGGATTCATCGACATTTTGACGTTGGCGATATCAACACCGGTCTGGTCGCTCTTGACCCGCACCTTGACGTTGTAGTCGACAACCCGCTTGACGGCTACCAGAACTTTCATGGGAACTCCGACTCTACGCACCCCGGCCGGGGGCGTTTATTGTGTGAAGAACAGCCGGCCGGAATTATACGGTCCAGGCTGGACAAGGCTGGAGTGCCCCCCCACAATTCGCGCTCGTTTCGAGGAGATTCTTCAGATGGGTACCCTGCTCACTCTCAAGGCGTCAGACGGCGTCTCAATCGGCGCCTACCGCGCCGACCCTGCCGGCAAAGCCCGCGGCGCACTGATCGTCTGCCAGGAAATTTTCGGCGTGAACCCGCACATTCGCTCGGTCTGCGATCGCTACGCCGAGGCCGGCTATGTGGCGCTGGCGCCCGCATTTTTCGACCGTGTCGAGCCCAATACGCAATTGGGCTACACACCGGATGACATCGCTCGCGGCCGGTCGATCATGCAGAAGTTGCAGCTTGACAACGCGATCCTCGACGTCAAAGCCGCCGTGGCGCTGCTGTCGTCGGTCGGCAAGATTGGCATCGTCGGTTACTGCTGGGGCGGTACGGTCGCCTGGGCCGCCGCCACCCGCGTTGATGGACTGGCCTGCTCTGCCCCTTACTACGGTGGTGGCATTGCGGGGCTTGCGGCAGAGAAGCCGCGCTGTCCGGTCGAGATGCACTTTGGCGAAACCGACCATGCGATCCCGATGACCGACGTCGACAAAGTTCGCGCCGCGCAACCAGGGATCACGGTCTGCGTGTATCCCGCGGGGCATGGTTTCAACTGCGACGAGCGCGGCTCGTATGACGCTGCCAGCGCGAAGCTTGCCACCGAGCGCACGCTCGCCCAGCTGGCTCGCCACGTCGGCTAAGGCGGTCAACAGGCCAGAGCTGCCATCGGCCGGCTCTGGCCTGCTTTGCGATCAGACGCTGCGCTTGGTTCCGGGGCGGCCTGACTATCTGCCTCTTGATCCGCTCCGGAGTCAGCGACTCGCCGGCTGAGCGGATGGCTTGCCTGACCAGCTCGGGGCGCGCTTTTCGATAAAGGCTTGAACGCCTTCCAGTGCCGCAGGGTCCATCATGTTGCAGGCCATGGCCTGGCCGGCAAGCTGATAGGCCGCCACGGTGCCCATCTCCAGCTGTCGATAAAACAGAGACTTGCCTGTGGCAATTGCCACGGCGGGCTTCGCGATGATCTGCGCAGCCAGGGCCGCGATGTCTGCATCAAGGCGGTCGGCGGGTACCACGCGATTCACCAGGCCGCGCTCGCAGGCTTCGGCTGCCGAGATGAAGTCGCCGGTGACCAGCATTTCGAAAGCCTTCTTGCGCGCCACGTTGCGCGACAGCGCAACGGACGGCGTCGAACAGAACAATCCAAGGTTGACGCCTGACACTGCAAACCGGGACTCGTCGCTGGCCACAGCCAGGTCGCAGGTCGCCACCAGTTGACAGCCCGCGGCCGTGGCGATCCCGTGCACGCGTGCGATGACCGGCTGCGGCATCGTCTGAATCGTTCGCATCATTTTGGTGCACTGAGCGAACAGGCGCTGGTAGAACTCGCGCTTGGGCGAGGCGCGCATCTCGCGAAGATCGTGCCCGGCGCAGAATGCCCGCCCCGCGCCGCCCAGCACGACCACCCGGACCTCGGGATCAGCCGCCAGCGAGTCGAGGGTTCGCTGCAGCGCATCGAGCATCCCCGAGGACAGCGCATTGAACTGCGCGCCCCGATTCATGGTCACCGTTGCGATACCCCCCTGCTGATGAAGCTCGAGGTACGGTGCGTCCTGTGCCTGGGTGCTGACATCTGCTGACATGACAACCTCCATCCGTGGGATTGAGCCCTGAATGGTTTGATGATAATCCGCCCGCAGCGAAAGTGTATGGCGCACGGCCGTTTCGGATGAACGCCCCGGCCGTGCGAGAATCCTGCCCATGCTTTCGTGTGAACCTCTTTCTCGCGCGTTTTCACTGGCGCTGCTGGCCGCTGCACTGTGCTGCTTTGCGCCCGCCAGCCATGCCCAGGACAATGCCCGGCGTGATGCGGAACCGCGGGCTGCCGAAGTCGACTACTCCACGCGCCCTGACGTTCGTGCCTTCGTGCGTGACCTGGCCACGCGGCATGGCTTTGAGCAGGACGAACTGCTCAAGCTGTTTGGCCAGGTGCGTTATCAGGCGCGCGTCGTCAGCCTGATGACTCCCCCGCCACCGGGCACCAAGCGGTCATGGACCAACTACCGCAATCGTGTGCTCGATCCGGTGCGCGTTGAAGTAGGGCTCGCATTCTGGCGCGACAACCTCGAGCCGCTGCGACGCGCCTCCGAGCGGTTCGGTGTGCCGCCGGAAATCATTGTTTCGATCATCGGTATTGAAACGATGTACGGGCGCTACACGGGCAATTTCCGGGTGCTCGACACGCTGACCACGCTCGCGTTTGACTATCCACGACGCGCTGAATTTTTTCGAAGCGAGCTCGAACAGTTTCTGCTGCTCGTTCGCGACCAGCGCCTTGATCCACTGGGGCCCCGCGGCTCCTACGCGGGCGCCATGGGTGTGCCTCAGTTCATGCCGGGAAGCATTCGCCGCCATGCGGTCGACTTCGATGGCGACGGGCGCATCGATCTGATGCGCAACAACGGCGACGCGATCGGGTCTGTCGCCAGTTTTCTGGCTAATCACGGCTGGCGACCGGGGGAACCCACTCATTTCCAGGCACGTCTGGTCGATGAATCCAGGATTTCACCGCTGATTGAAGCCGGTATCGAGCCAAAGTTCACGATTGCGCAACTCGCAGGCTACGGCGTGAGCAGCGCTCAGAAAGTACCTCCCGAGATGCCGCTCGCGCTGATTGATCTGCCCAACGGCGATGAGCCCACCGTTTACACCCTGGGTGCGCCAAACTTTTATGTGATCACCCGCTACAACCGCTCAAGCTTCTACGCCATGGCGGTCATCGATCTGGCCATCGAGCTACGCAATAACGCGCGCAACTAGGGGCGCTGCGACCGCTTCCCTGCTTAACCCGCGGCGCGACGCTTGAGCGCCATCGCCACACCGGTTGCCACGATCAAGGCCATACCCGACAGCGACACCGCATCGGGAAACGCTCCGAAAAACAGCAGCCCTGTGATCAGCGAACAGGCCGCGTGCGCGTAGCTGAACGGCGCAAGTGTGCTGGCGCTCGCCACGGTGTAAGCCCGGACCAGCAGCAGGTGGCCCAGCGCACCGAAGGTGCCGGTACCCACCATCAACAGAAGGTCCTTGACGTCAAGCGGCCATTGCCAGAAAAACGGCACCACCAGCGTGAGACAACCGAATGCCACCAGGGCACCTAAAAACAGTGTCGCAAGCGAGTCATCGGTGCGCGCCACCGCACGGGTCAGGAGCGCATAGCTTGCGCTGAAGAAAGCCGCCGCCAGCGACAGCAGGGCCCCCCAGCTGTCCATCCCGCCACCCGGCCGCAAAATGAGCAGCACGCCAACAAAGCTGAGCGCCAGCGCCCAGGCGGTTCCCCGAGGCGCACGCTCATTGAGCAACCAGACCGCGCCCGCCGTGACCAGCATCGGCGCGATGCTGAGAATTGCGGTGGCCTCGGCCTGCGGCAGCAACGACACGGCCGTAAAAAAACTGAGTGCTGACAGCGCAAGGCCAGCGCCGCGCCCGATCTGCGCAAGCGGTCGACGCGTGCGGATCAGCCCCAGCCCGCGGCTTCGCCCGAACACCAGCAGCATGACCGCCAGATGAAAGAAATATCGGGTCCAGCTGAGCATGACCGGCGAATAGCGCTCGGCCAGGATTTTGATGACCGCATCGAGCAGCGCGAAAAACGCACTGGCGCCCACGATCAGTGCGATCCCCAGCAACGGATGCGGGGCGCCCGGCACAGCGGCGGACGGCCCGCTGGCGCTCATCCGGGAAACACACCCGTGGACAGATACCGGTCGCCGCGATCGCACACAATGAACACGATCGTTGCGTTCTCGACCTCAGCAGCGATGCGCAACGCGATGCAGCAGGCGCCGGCTGCGGAGATGCCGGCGAAGATGCCCTCTTCGGCTGCCAGCCGACGCGCCATGGCCTCGGCATCAGCCTGCGACACCGATTCGACCCGATCGACGATTGCATGACGATAGATGGAAGGCAGGTACTCGACTGGCCATTTGCGAATGCCGGGGATAGACGATCCTTCAGCGGGCTGTGCACCCACGATGCAGACGCCTGGCTTTTTTTCCTTGAGATACCGCGACACGCCCGTGATGGTGCCGGTGGTGCCCATCGCCGAGACGAAATGCGTGACCTGACCGTGCGTGTCGCGCCAGATCTCAGGGCCTGTTCCTTCGTAGTGCGAGGCCCAGTTGTCGTCATTGGAAAACTGATCGAGCACCCGACCTTTGCCCTCGCGTTGCATGCGCTCGGCAAGGTCGCGTGCGCCTTCCATTCCCTCTGCCTTCGATACCAGAATCAGTTCGGCCCCGTAGGCCTTCATCGACTGGCGGCGCTCGATCGACAGGTTGTCGGGCATGATCAGGACCATCCGGTAGCCACGGATTGCGGCCGCCATGGCCAGCGCGATGCCGGTGTTGCCGGAGGTGGCCTCGATGAGCGTATCGCCAGGCCGGATATCGCCGCGCCGCTCGGCCCGCTCGATCATCGACAACGCGGGACGATCTTTGACCGAACCCGCCGGGTTATTGCCCTCGAGCTTGCCCAGAATGAGATTGCCGCGCCGCGCCTGCTCCGGTCCCGGCAGACGCTGCAGACGAACCAGCGGCGTATTGCCGATCGTGGCATCGACGGTGGGGTAATCGGGTCGATCGGTCATGGTAGGTGGCTCCGCGCCGGATCCCGCTTTTCAGTTAGTGGGTGATGGGGGGCTCGTCCGGCAACATTGTGACGCCGGACAGCTTGAGCTTCAGCACCACCGCGCGAATTTTTGCGACCGCTGGCGCGCGCGCATAACTTTTTCGCCAGGCAATCGAGACTCGGCGCACCGGCGCCGGATCGTCGAACGGTACATAGCTGAGCAGGGTTTCGCGGCGTGCAGGCGCAGGCATCGCGGTCCAGGGCAGCACCGTGATGCCGATGCCTGACGCCACCATGTGTCGAATGGTTTCAAGCGATGAGCCCTCAAAGGTTTTTTGAATACCGGCGCTGGCCTGCGAGTAGCGGGAAAGCTCGGGGCAGACCTCAAGCACCTGATCACGGAAACAGTGACCGGTACCCAGCAGCAGCATGGTCTCGGTTTTCAGCAGGGTGGCGGGCACTGACTTGCGGTCGGCAAGCGGATGGCCCGTAGGCACCGTGACCACAAAAGGTTCGTCGTAAAGCGGCTGGGTGACCAGTCCCTGCGCATTAAACGGATCGGCCATGATGGCCACATCAATTTCGCCCTGTCGGAGCAGTTCGAGCAGCTTCGCGGTGAAGTTCTCCTGTAACAGCATGGGCATCCGCGGGGTATCGCTGATCATTTGACGCACCAGCTGCGGCAGCAGGTACGGGCCAATGGTGTAGATGACGCCGACCTTCACCGGGCCCGATAACGGGTCTTTGCCGTGCTTGGCGATTTCTTTGACCGCTGCCGCCTGCTCGAGCACACGCTGGGCCTGCTCGATGATCTGGGTGCCGATGGGCGTCACCGAGATTTCAGAGGAGCCCCGTTCGAACAGCTGAACGCCCAGCTCATCTTCGAGTTTTCGAATGGCCACCGACAACGTGGGCTGGCTGACGAAGCACGCTTCGGCGGCACGCCCGAAGTGCCGCTCGCGCGCCACGGCAACAATGTACTTAAGTTCAGTGAGCGTCATGGCGATCTGATGATACCAAGCGGCGTGACCCGACTCATGCCTTCAAAAATTCCTGGCGCGCGCCCAGCCAGCGGCCGATATGCGCATCCACCATCGCCGAATCATCTCTCAGCATGGCCGAGGCGCAGTCACGCGCTGCCTCAACCAGGTCTGCATCACGGTCGAGGTCGGCAAAGCGCAGCATCGACTGGCCCGACTGACGGGCACCGAGGAATTCACCCGGTCCACGCAGACGAAGGTCGCGTCGCGCAATCTCAAACCCATCGGTGGTTTCATGCATCGCGCGCAGCCGCTCCCGCCCCGATTGCGACAGCGGACTGCGATAAAGCAGAACGCAGATGCTTTTATGCGCGCCCCGGCCCACCCGACCACGCAGCTGATGCAGCTGCGCAAGCCCGAAGCGTTCCGCATGCTCGATCACCATCAGCGACGCATTGGGCACATCGACGCCCACCTCGATCACGGTGGTGGCAACGAGCACATGGATACGCGCCTCAGTGAACTCGCGCATCACCTGCTGCTTGTCGGCGGGCGTGAGCCGGCCGTGCAGCAGTCCCACCGACAGCGGCGCCAGCGCTTCGGAAAGCGCCGCGTGGGTATCGATCGCCGTCTGCAGTTCGAGCGCCTCGGACTCTTCGATGAGCGGACAGACCCAGTACACCTGCCGGCCATCTTCGGCCGCAGCGCGCACGCGCTCAATGATTTCGTCGCGGCGGGTGTCCGACACCAGCCGGGTGACAACCGGCGTCCGACCAGGCGGCAATTCGTCAATGACCGATACGTCAAGATCCGCGTAATAGCTCATGGCAAGCGAGCGGGGAATCGGTGTTGCGCTCATCATCAGCTGGTGCGCGAGCAGTTCGGCGCGCTCGCGAAGCGACAGGCGCTGTGCAACGCCAAACCGGTGCTGCTCGTCGATGATCGCGAGCCCCAGGCGGGCGAACTTCACGGATTCTTCGATCAGCGCATGCGTTCCCACCAGCAGATTGATTTCACCGGCCTCGACGGCGGCGCGCACGGCGCGCTTGTCAGCCTCGCGGACCGAGCCGGCCAGCCAGCCCACCCGAATCCCCAGCGGCTCCAGCCACGGTCCAAGCTTGCGCAGATGCTGCTCAGCGAGAATTTCGGTGGGCGCCATCATGGCGACCTGAACGCCGCTACCGATCGCCTGACAGGCCGCCAGCGCGGCCACCACGGTCTTGCCACAGCCCACGTCGCCTTGCAGCAGCCGATTCATGGGCTGCGCCAGCGCGAGGTCGTGGGCGATTTCAGCGGCAGCGCGGCGCTGCGCGCCGGTCAGCGCGAAGGGCAGTGTCGCGTTTAACCGTTCGGCAAGCGCTGTGTCGGGCAGCTGCATCGCGCGCAGGTCGGCGCGCGCCGCACGCGCTCGCCGAAGCGACAGCTGCTGGGCCAGCAGTTCGTCGAAGATCACCCGCCGCCAGGCGGGCAGACTGCGCTCCTCGAGCGCCGTAGTCGACGCGTCGGGGGGTGGCGCATGCAGGAAGGTCAGTGCATCGACCAGCCCCGGCAGCCCAAGCCGGCCGATGGTGCCGGCGGGAACGGTTTCGGGCAGCGAA
>VGHA01000059.1 GCA_016868375.1 Betaproteobacteria bacterium
GGCCTTCGTTATTCAAAGGGTATCTGAATAATGTTGCTGAAAGCCGGGCCTGCCTGAAGGATGGATGGTTCGATACCGGTGATACCGCAGTCCTGCGCGACGATGACGGACTGGTCATCACTGGCCGCGTCAAAGAGCTCATCAACCGGGGCGGCATCAAGTTCAATCCTGTTGATGTTGAGGCGCTGCTTGATCTGGTGCCTGGCGTGGGGCGCTGCATTCTGGCGCCCATGCCCGACCCGGTGCTCGGCGAACGTACCTGCGCGTTCGTCCAGCGCGATGGACGCGCTGAAGTCACGCTTGAGGCGCTGCTGCAGGCGCTCGACGCTGCCGGGGTCGCCAAATTCAAGTGGCCCGAACGCCTCGAGTTCGTCACCGAATTTCCTGTCACGCCCACCCAGAAAGTGCGTCGCGCTGTCCTGACAAGCTCGCTGGGGGCCAACCGTCTCAAAGGAGTGTCTTCATGATCGAGCTCTGGGAGCTTATCGGGCAGAGCGATCGCCGCTACAGCACGTTTTCCTGGCGGTCCCGCATGGCGCTGCGCCACAAACATCTGGCGTTCACCACGCAACCTGTGCTCCAGACCGACAAAGCCGCCATTGCATTCTCAGGGGGCAAGACAGTTCCGGTCATCCGCGATTCAGCCACCGTCGTGCGTGACTCCTGGCAGATCGCCGAGTATCTCGAGCAGGCCTACCCGCAGCAGCCTTCACTCTTTGGTGGGCCGACGGGTAAAGCCTTGTGCCTCTTCTTCAATACCTGGGTTGACCGCAGCCTGATGCCGCTGGCGTTTCGGGGCCTGGCCTGCGATGCGATCCACATTCAGGATCCGGCCGATCAGGACCACTTTCGCGCAACGATCGAAAAATTCACGGGGGGGACGCCTGATTCGTTGAAGCTTGAGCAGGCCAAGACGTTCGAGCGGCTTCGCGCTGCGCTTGATCCAGCCCGTGCAATTCTTAAGCGTCAGCAGTTTCTCGGTGGCAGCGACCCCTGCTACGCCGACTACATTCTGTTCTCGATGTTTCAGTGGGCTCGCATCGTGAGCCCCGTGCCCATCCTGCCGGCCGATGATCCGCTTCAGGCGTGGTGTGAACGAATCCTGGGGCTCTATGACGGGTACGCGCGAAATACGCTGGCGTTTTACTAAGTGGGGCGAGGTTGGCGAAGAGCCCTTGCGCCAACCTAGGGAACGCGCCGCTTACTTCATCGGGCAGTCCTGAACATAAGCGTCACCCCGGTTAACGAACACCGGCGGACCACTGACTTTGTTGACCAGTCGTCCCTGCGCGTCCCTTTCGATGAGCCGCAGATAATAGTTCTGGATCGGGAGCTGGTTGGTATTGAATTTGAACTCGCCGCGCGTTGACTCAAACCGTGCAGCTTTGATTGCTGCCCGCAACGCATCCTTGTTTTCAAAATTTCCTTTGACGTCGCGCACCGCCGCGTCGATCAGCATCGCGGTGTCGTACCCCTGTGAGGCCAGGACCGAGGGCAGCCGTTTGTACTCTTTTTCGAACTCGGCCACGAAGCGCTTGTTGGCGGCGTTCGGAAGATCAATTGCCCAGTGCGCAGTGTCATAAATGCCCAGCATGGCATCGCCCACGGGTCGGATGACGTCCTGATCCGACCCGAAGCCTGGCACGAGCAGCGTGGTGGTTTTGCCGAGACCGGCAGCTACGAACTGCTTGATGAAGTTGATTCCCATGCCACCCGGCAAAAAGATGTAAAGAACATCAGGCTTGGCAGCGCGAATTTCGGCCAGTTCGGCCGCATAGTCGAGTTGACCGAGCTTGGTGTAGACCTCGTTGGTAACCTTGCCCTTGTAGAAGCGCTTGAAGCCAGCCAGCGAGTCTTTGCCCGCCTGGTAATTGGGGGCAATCAGATACGCATTCTTGAAGCCTTTGGTGGTGGCATATTGACCCGCCGCCTCGTGATAGGCGTCATTGGGCCAGGACACTGCGAAAAAATAGGGTGAGCACTCTTTGCCCGCAATCGGCGAGGGTGCAGCGTTGGGGCTCAGATAAAAGGTTTTGCCTTCGATCGCCTCGGGCAGCCCCGCCAGCAGGATGTTCGAGAACACGACGCCAGTCATGAAATCGACTTTGTCGCGCTTGATCATTCGCTCAAACAATTGCTTGCCGACATCAGGCTTGAACTGGTCATCGGCAACAATGACTTCGGCAGGCAGTCCACCCAGCCTGCCACCGTTGAGCTTGACCGCGAGAAGGAATCCATCGCGGATATCGATACCGAGCGCTGATGAAGGTCCTGACAAGGTACCGACAAATCCGACTTTAACTTTGTCGTTCGCCAGGCTGGGTTGGGTCATGGCGAGCATCGATGCAAGCGCAAGGCTTGCGGCGACTCGAAAGTGCATGAAAGATCTCCTCTGGTTTTGCGGGGTAGGCCCCGGCTTGTATCGGCAAAAAAATGATTTGTCTGTGTGATTGTCAATCTAGCATGGGAACTCGGTGAAGATCACCATCGCGTTGCGTGAGCCCCTGCCGATCGAAGTATTCAAGCAGTTCGATACACAGATTGCGACCCAGACCGGTTGCGTCCCGCAGCGCCACTGCAGTAAGCACGCCATCGCCCGCCAGCGCCAGATCCCGGACCTGCTGCTCGCAGCGCGCCAGCGTTTCGGGCAGCAGGAACCTGCTGTCGGTGACGGCAATCACGCGGCCCAGTCTGGCCGCCCGTGTCAGGAACTCGAGAACCTGGTAGCGAGGTACCTGCAGCTGCCGCGCAATATCCAGGACCGAAGGCGATCGCATCCCCCCCGATAGGAGGATGGTCTCAATAGGTCGCCACCGGGCCTCGTCCGCCTCTACAAAGCGGGGACGGTGATCTGGCAGGCGGGGGCCGGCCGGCGAGTGTGCAAGCGCACCTTCAAGGACCAGCCGGTCGACGATTCGCCCGATCAGGCGGTTAGAGAGTGGCTTAAGAAGCGGCCGCATCAGCCGCATCACCGGCATACCCGCGGACTCGGGCTGCTCAGCATGCCATTGAGCAAGACGCGCGGTCAGGTCGCGCACCATCCTGCGCCATACCGATCCTGCAAAGGTCTGAATGCGAGCGTTGGCTTCGATCATCACCAGGTCAGCGCCCTGCAGGCGCGACAGGGCGGCTTCGCGGTCAAGGTTTCGGTTGGCGCAGAACGCATCGAGGTCGATTCCGTGGGGCACAAGCGCCACTGCGCCGCACAGTGCCTCGACGAAATCGGGCTGCTCCAGCGGCATCAGCCACTGCTCGCGGGTGATGCCTGCAGGCAGCCGGGCCAAGGGGCTCGCATCGATGACGACGCCTCCGCCGAGTGTTATCCGCGCGGCGGGGTCGCGCAGAATGAATCGATCGCCCCAGACCGCGCCGAGCGGGCGGTCAAGCAGCAGTTGCGCGAGCAGGCTGGTTCCAGGCGGCGTACGGGTATCGCTGTCTTCGTGTGCACCCTCAGTGCGTTGCGGCGTATCCGCGATAAGGCTCACCCGTGCTCCCACTTCACAGGATCCCAGATGAAGTCGCAAACTTTGACGGGAGCGGTGGAACGATCGCAGGTTCACGCCCTCGACGCAGCGCAGTCGCACATGCAGTCGCTTTGATACCGGGGAATCTGGCGCGCTGACGATCCATTCGCCCCGGGCGATCGTGTCCGGAGAAAGCGCGGTTGCGCTCAGGTTCAGCGCGCAACGTTCCCCGGCCCGGACTGATTCGGCCCGTTGATGGTGAACCTGGATACCGCGAACGCGTACCGCGTTTGCCGCGTGAAGCGCATGTACGGTGTCTCCCTTTGCGAGCTGACCAGAAAAAACGGTGCCTGTTACGACCAGGCCAACACCGGTGAGTGCGAAGCTGCGGTCGACCGCCAGCCTGAATCGTTGATCGGACCTACGCGGCGCGCGCGCCCGCGACAGCGAAACCAGATAGTCGCGAAGCACCTCGATGCCGCGCCCATCGGCTGCGCAGACCTCCATGACGGGCGCGCGCGACAACAGGCCGGTGGAAGGTAATGCGCGTATCGCCGCCAGGGTTCGCAGACGTTGGTCCGCATCGCAGCGATCGATTCGGGTAACCACGATGGCGCCCCGATCGATTTCGAGCAGACCGAGCATCTGAAGATGCTCGAGTGTCTGCGGCATGGGGCCGTCATCTGCTGCAATGACCAGTAGCACCGCATCCACCCCCGCGATGCCGCAGATCATGTTGCGGATGAAGCGCTCGTGCCCCGGCACATCCACCAGGGCGATCGGTGATTCGCCCGCGGTGCGCGGCGCCATCGAAGCGAAGCCAAGGTCGATGGTCATGCCGCGTTCGCGCGCCTCGGCATGTCGGGTGGGGTCAGAGCCGGTGAGCGCGCGAATGAGCGTTGTCTTGCCGTGGTCGACATGACCCGCGGTTGCGATGATCAAAGCCGTTCCCCTTTCGGGATGATCGAGTTTGCGATCGCAAGAGGGCGGGTATCTGGATAGCTTGAGCCGCTGTCGTCAGTCGTCGTCGGTCTGCACCCGATGAAACTGATTGACGCCCACCTGTTCGCGGATTTCCGGAACGTCGCCACCGGCTGCCGCGGTCTTGTACGGAATACCAATCGCATCAGCGATACGTACAAAGCCGTGAAAGGCTGCAATGGTGGCTGCTGCATCGATCAGTGCCTCGCCGCCCATGACGCGATGAACCGCATCACGTGCAGTCGCAATGTCATCGGAACTGCCGCGCACGACTGCCTCGGCGTAGTTCATAAGAATGTCTGCGTGCCGAACCTGCGTCTGCTCGCTTAGCCCTTGGGTCACATCCGCCAGTTGTACCGCTTCCTCGCTACGCTGACTGCTCTCACGGAGCATGTAGGAGTGGGCGGTGGTTCAATAGGCGCACTGATGAAGGGCTGAGACGCGGGCCGCGAGGATTTCCGTCTGAGGTCGGGAAATTGCGCGAATCGATTTGTCGAACTGGTAGATCACCTGGCCCGGCAGGTAATGAATGTTTGCCAAGGCCCAGTAATTGCGCAGCGACTCCGGCACCAGCGAAAGCCCGCGATAGATGTAGCCCGCCTTCGGGCTGGGATACATGAAGCCATCCGCCTCGACTGCGTCAACAGGTTCAACGATGGGCAGCCAGCAGGCATCTTTTCGCGCCCCTGGGGGCCGGTAGCGCGAGGGCTCGCCCGCGACTGGCTGCGGAAGCGGCTGCTCGGGTACACCGATGGCGCGCGTGAACGCATCCATGATCATCACGAGCGCGATGATTCCGACGATTTCGACATACTCGCCTTCGCTGAGCCCCATCGCGAGAATCGATTGGGTCCAGGGTTCACTCAGGCGTCCCGGGTCGGAGACCACGCGGTGGATCAGTTCCACCTCGGCCGGCGCCAGCGCACCCAGGCTTTCATGCTCACCCTTCAGGTTGGGTGACAGTGAATCGCGTAGTTGGGCGCAGAAGCGGCAGTGCCGCGCCTGGCGTATTTCAGCCGCGACGGCGAGCCTGCGCGCGCCGGTTAGCCAGGTGCCGGGCTTTGCGATGGCCGCCCATGCCTGCGCGTGCGATTGGCGAAGGTCGTCGCGAATCGGGACCTTGCAGGCATCGAGCGGCGACGCCCCGTTGCCCGCCTGATGCGGATGGTGTTGAGGTGTTTCCATAGCCCCCTCTGTTGGAAATCAGCCGGCAGATCCTGCGCCGTGTGGGCGACGCTGACCGCTCGATGATCGATGGTTTCACCGCAGGGCGGCGTTGTCAATCTTTGGGCCGGCTAAGGATCCTTGATTTTTCGGGGGCCTCGCTCAGTCGTGTGAGCGGATGTCCATGATCAGCGAGAACTGAAGCCCCGCGTAGATGTTGATTCCGATAATCATGGTAACGCCCGCTTCGTTGAAATAGCTGCGTTTGACGCGAAGGCCCGCTGTTCCAGACTTGACCGACAGGCGATGCGCAACCGCGTCGGGCAGGTTAATTGCCGAGACCTCCTGGCGAATTGAACTGACCCGCTCGCCGTAAAGCTTTTCGATCAGGGAATAAACCGCGCCTTGCCAAGTCGGCAACTCATTCTGAATGCCGGCATACTGTTCCCGGATGAAAGACTCATTCCAGGCGCGCGGCAGATTGACGGACATATCCCGCGGCTCCCGATAGGCCTGAATCTTCAGAAACCGTTCACCGACGCGGCCGTTGAGCAGCGGGGCCAGTGTCGTGTCAACCGCGATCCAGCTCGATGTCAGGTCAACCAGACGGGTGTCGCGGCCATGTCGCTCAACCTCTTCCAGTGATCCAAGCACGCGCGCCACCCGGGACGCCTGCTGCGCCTGGAGCACCTCGGTCCCGCGGCCCTGATGCCGGGATACCAGGCCCCTCAGCTGCAGCACGCGTATCGCCTCACGGGCAGTGTGACGGCTGATGGAGAATTGACGGCACAACTCGCTCTCGCTGGGCAGCAGAGAGCCAACCGGGTGACGGCCTGTCATGATTGCCAGTCGAAGCAGGTCTGCGACCTCGCTGTAACGAGGTCGAGACTTGCCCGGGCTCAGTGCTCGGGATGGGCGCGGTGACTCGGCTGGGTCGCCGATGATCTGCCGGGATCGACTCTTCAGCACACTTGCGGCGCGCGAGGCAGGGCTAAGGAGCGGTTTGCTGCGTTCTTTCAAAGTGGTGTCGAGATCGCGTGCGGCACGCAGAAGTTGTCGAGGACGATGGTCTTGTCGGAAAACCGTATGAGTGAGTCAGTCACTTCTATCTTATCGGGAAATGGATAGGCTGGGCTCAGTCAGTCAGCGCACGCGCATCTGCCGTGGCCCAGTTCGCCACAAGCTGCGTGCCGATTGCCCACCGACGGGCCGTGTCGCTTGCTGCCGTGTCAACGACCAGTGACAAACCCGCTGTGGTTTGAACACGCACGCGCAGGAACCCACCCATATAAATGAGTTCCTGAACCGAAACAGCGACCTCGTTATCTGACGAAGCGGAATTCTGCGACTGAGGCTCTCGCAGATGAATACGCTCATATCGCAAAACAACGGTCACAGACTGCCCCGCCTTGGCGCCAGGTGCGGGCCTGGCCTGCACCGCCGCAACGCCGCCGGGTAGCTCGACCATACATCGATCAGGCGTATCGATGGACGTGATCTTTCCGTCAAGCAGATTGGCGTGGCCAACAAAGCGGGCGACGAAACGCGTGCGCGGCGTTTCATAGATTTCCTGCGGCGTGCCCAGTTGTACGATCTGTCCATTTTCAAAGACGGCGATCCGATCGGACATCGTCATCGCCTCGGTCTGATCATGCGTGACGAAAATGAACGTGCTGCCTAGTGAGCGATGGAGTTGTCGAAGTTCGACCTGCAGTTGCAGGCGCAGTTGCAGGTCGAGGGCACCAAGGGGCTCGTCCAACAGCAGCACGGACGGGTCATTGACCAGCGCGCGTGCCATCGCGATCCGCTGCCTTTGACCGCCTGACAGTTGTTCGGGTAGGCGCTGCTCGTATCCCTGCAGCTGGACCAGTGCCAGGGCCTGCTCGACGCGCCGGCTGATCGTGCCCTGATCAGCCTTCTTCATGCGAAGACCGAATGCGATATTTTCGAATACGGTCATGTGAGGAAACAGCGCCAGATGCTGAAAGATCATGTTGGTGCTGCGCGCGAACGGGGGGACTCCCGAGACGTCTTGGCCCTCGATTCGAACCTCGCCCGAACTCTGATGCTCAAACCCGGCAATGATGCGCAGCAGAGTGGTCTTGCCGCAGCCACTGGGGCCCAGCAGCGACAGGAACTCTCCCTTTCGAACCTCGAGGGAGATTCGGTTCAAAACCGATGTGTTTCCAAACTGTTTGGAGACATCAATAATTTCAACGGCAGGTTGAGACGTCATCAGATAATCCCCGCGTTACGCGCCAGGACGCCGCCTTATCTGGCGGCGTGTCTGTTCAGGCTGCTTTCACTGTGTTCCAGGTTTCCACCCAGAGATCCATCCGCATCGGAAGATTGAACGGCACGCGTTTCACGCCACGATCCACAATGTCGAAGCCGACTTTGCTGCGGTATTCAGCGGAATAACCGTCCGCTACCTCTTGCGAGGTGGAGGGGTACTCGGTGATTTCGGTGAGCCTGCGGCCAAAGTCTCTTGAAAGCATGGCGTTGATGACGCGCTGCGTGGTGGCCGCCGCTTTGCTGTCCTTTGGGATGAACGCCGACTGCGTCCAGGTGGGAAGCCCCTCCCGCGGCCAGTTGTTCGCGGCTTTCACGCCCTGCTTTTCCAGCGCAGCGCGCATCGCGATCCACCCATACATGCAATGGACCTCGCCGGAGGCGATGAGATTGACGGCCTCGGCGAACTTGGTCCACATCGTTCGCACATTTTTTTTGCGATCAACGAGCCACTTGCCCACCTCTCGGATCTGCTTCTCATCCATCGTGAGGGGATTGGCGATTCCCATTGCCAGGGCTGCAGTGAAAATCATGCCGTGAGCGTCGTCGCGCCAGGCGATCTTCCCGCGGTACTTGTCTGCAAACAGCAGATTCCAGGATTGGGTCAGCGCATCGTCCGGCGCGATTTTCGAGGCGTCGTACACGACCGATTCATACCCCCAGACAACTGGCAGGGTGAAGGTTTTTCCATCGCGGGTGATGATTTCATCCTTATGGGCGGCGCTGATTTTCGGTGCATTCGAAATGACACTCAGGTCGAGCGCAAGGATTTTTTCCTGGCCAGCTCGCTCGCCCATCGCCGGTCCGCGGACAAAGTTTGTCAGCGTGATCATCATGTCGTATTGCACGGTGCCGCCGGGCGCCATCAACTTGGCAAGCGTGTCGGTCGGCGAAACATAAGGCAGGTTGTCGACCTTTACGCCGCCCGTCTGTTCAGCGATAACGGGTCGCGCTGCTTCCGGCATGAACACGTTCGGCATAACGGCACGAATGGCCGCTGCCTGGGCCCATACCGAGGGTGCGATTCCGGCCGCAAGCGCGGCAGAGGCTGCGGCTCCAGCGGCAAGAAAGTCGCGTCGGGCATGACTGTCGGTGAGGAGAACCGTGGATTGAGCAATAGGTTTCATGATGGACCCTTTACCAATGTTGAGGGACGGAACTCAGGATGAAAGCTTGGTGTCGGCACGACGGCTGAGAATAAAACCAGCGAGCGAGCTTAATATGGTGAGCAGTACCACGAGCACTGCCATCGCAGGAAGCTCCGGGCTGAGCTCTTCGACGATCAGGACATAGAACTGAACCGGAATCGTGCGCTCCGAGCCAACCGTGAACATGGTTCGGATGAACTCGTCGAAGGACAGGCTGAAAGCAAAGAGCACAGTTGCAATTAAACCGGGGCGTACGATCGGAAATACGATTTCCCGGAACACCTGCCATTGGCGGGCGCCAAGGTCCATCGCAGCTTCTTCCAAAGATTTATCAAAGTTATGCAGTCGAGGGTAGAGAGTGAGGAATGCGAACGGCAGGACCCAGTTGACGTGCGCAACCAGTACGGTGGTAAAGAGCGATGGCCGGATACCCAGGTATCCGAAGAAAATCAGGAGAACCACGCCTCCGATGATTCCAGGAATGATGATGGGCGTGATGATCAGATAAAGCACCAGCCGTTTTCCACGGAAGTTGTGGCGAAACGCGAGTCCGAGCAGCAGGGCCAGAAAGGTGGCGATGACAGCGGCTGCAGCGCCGACATAGATGCTGTTGCCCAGCGCCGCCATGAGCTGGTTGTTACCAATGAGCGACTGATACCACTGCAGCGTAAAGCCCTTCCAGGGCAGTCCGGTGGTGCGTGAGTCGTTGAACGACAGCACCACGATCATCAGCAGCGGGCCGTAGAGAAACACGAAGAACACCGCCGCGTAGACCCAGAGTGCAATCTGATACCCGTTCCAGCGTCGCCGGGGGTGGGCTGGTGCGACACCGATGGAATGTGTGGACATCATCCACCCCCCGTGAAGACCTGTTCGATCTTCATTTTTCTGCCGACCAGCATGAACAGCAGAACCGTGATGACAACTAGGGCGACAGCGAGCGCCGCACCAAAAGCCCAGTCGTTATTGCCGAGAAACTGGCTGGCTATCACGTTACCGTAGAGGATTCCTTTAGGCCCGCCCAGCAACTGTGGGGTGACATATGCGCTCATGGTGAGCAGAAAGACCATGATGCAGCCAGACACCACGCCCGGCCAGCTCAGCGGCAACAGCACCCGCCAGAATATCGAAAAAGGTCGGGCGCCCAGGTCGGCCGCAGCCTCAATCAGCCCCTTGTCGATTCGTTCGATGGAGAGATAGATAGGCAGGGTCATGAAGAGCGTGTAGACGTACACGAGTCCGACCAGCACCGCGCCTTCGTTGTAAAGAAGACCATCAATTGGCGTGTCGATCAGTCCCATTCCCATCAGTAGCGAGTTGAGTACGCCATGACGCCCAAGGATGGGAAGCCAGACAAACGCCCGCACCACGTAACTGGCCCAGAACGGCAGGAATAGCAGCAGGAGCATGACCAGCTTGACGGCGCCGCGGGCGCGCGACAGCAGGTAGGCAATCGGGTAAGAGAGAACGAGCGATAGAACCGTGACCTCAAGGCTGATACGCAGTGTTTTAATCAGCTGTCCGCTGTACAGGGGTGACTGAAAAAGCTTGAGATAGTTCTTGAAGGTGAAGTCAGGCTTGGTGCCGAAGTAGCCAGATGACCAGAAGGACACCACCACCGTGAATGCGACCGGGATGATCATGAAAACGAACAGCCACATGACCCCGGGCGCGAGCAGCCAGGCGGGGCGCCCGATGGGCTTGACCGCCATCGGAGCGCGAGCGGCTGCCAGGGGTGTCATGGACTTCAGGCGCGTGCGCTGCGCAGCGCGAGGGTTCGCTGCAGATCGACCGTCTGGCTGGCTTCGTCGATCACGACGGCGTAGTCATTGCGCGCCGCCTCGATGCTTACCTTGCCATCGAGATAATCGGCGAGTACCCGATTGGGTTCACGCTCAAGCGGATGACCGTAGCCGCCGCCGCCGGTCATTACAAACCGGACGCGCTGGCCCGGCGCGAGCTTTCGATAGACGCCGTGTTCGACGGCCTTTCCGTCAAGCCACAGCCCGCCGCCTCGCCCGTATGATCCACCGCAACGTCCGAAGGCGGGCATGACCCCGGTTTCGACCCGACCGCTGATACGGACTGAACTTTCAACGCTGGTTGCCTCGGCCGTGCCGCCGTCAAGAATCTCGAATTCGAGTTCCTGGCCGAGGCCACCGCGATTTCTGCCGGGGCCTCCCGAGTCGGCGACAAACTCTTTTTTCAGGTATCGCACCCGCGCTTCGTTCTCGATAACCTCGATTGGAATGTTGCGCGTGTTGTAGGGAAAACAGAGGGTTGAGTAACCGTCGTGTCGGGCACTGGCACCGAACCCGCCTGTGTGCTGAGCAATCGACATGAACGAGCGCCCGTCGGCCTGCTTGCCGTGGAGATAGACCTCATTGGCGGGCGACCCTCCATTTGCGGCCAGAACTCGGTCTGGCATGACACGCTCGAGCGCACCGAACACAATTTCCGGGAACAGATGGGCGATCATGGTTCGCCCCCAGGTGGCTGCAGGGGGCTTTGAGTTGATGACCGATCCTTCGGGCGCAATGATTCGAATGGGCTTGAGTCCCCCATCGTTGTTCGGGACCGACGGGTCAAGGGCAAGCTTGATCGGATAGGAGGAGTAAGACCGCACGATGTTGATGGTGCAGTTGATGGCCGCGGTGACCTGCGGCGACGAGCCCGTGTAATCGATGATGATTTCATCGCCAGCCACGGTGACGGCTGCCTTGACCTCAATGGCTTCTTTGACGCCCGGAATTGGCGGCAACGTGACATTGTTGTAATAAGTGCCATCCGGCAGTTCAGCGATACGGGCGCGCAGACTTGCTTCGGTGCGGCCGATAACCTCGTTGGCAAGGTCCTCCAAACCGTCAATCCGATACTCATCCATGAGGCTCAGCAGCCCCCTTGAGCAGACGTTAAGCGACACCAGTTGCGCTCTCAGGTCACCAAGAATTTTTTCGGGGACACGGGTGTTGGCGCGAATGAACTCGAAGATGGTTTCGTTGAGCCTGCCTGCCTCGTACAGCTTGATGATCGGGATCTTCAGACCTTCCTCAAAGAGGTCTTTTGATTCGAGCGTTGACATGCGCCCGCCCATGTCCAGGTGGTGCACGATGCAGAGCGTGTAGGCCACCAACTCGTCGCCTCGGAAGATCGGTGCTGCCACCGACACGTCGATCAGGTGTCCGCTGGCAACCCAGGGATCATTGGTGATGATGACGTCGCCAGGCTTAAGTGAAGAGGCCTTGAATTTGCCCAGAAAATTACGCATGACCTCGGGCACGATTCCGAGGAAACCGGCGGTGGTCACCGTGCTGTGCGAAAGCATGCGCGCGTCCTTGTCGAACAGCGCGCAGCAGAAATCGTGGTACTCCTTGACCGAGGGCGTGTACGCCGTGCGCATCAGGCCGGTTGCCGCCTCATCGACGATTGAGATCAGTCGGTTCCAGAGGATCCGAATCGAAACAGGATCAAGTTTCATCTGGCGACCTCCGTCGCAGCGTCGCCGGCCCGCGAGATCCCGTTAACAGGGTCAGGTCTGGAGGCCAGCGTGATGACCAGGCATCCAGATGGGTCGACGCGAAGGCGGTCGGCTGGCCCGATGACGGTGGTTGATACCCGCTCTTCAACAATCGCCGGTCCCATGAGGGTCTGTCCGGACTGCAGGGCATCGCGTTCAAAGACTGGCGTATCAACGAAGCCGCCCACTTCAGCGAAGTGAACAGGGCGTCTGGACTTTTCGATGCCTGGCCGTTGCGGCGAGTCGGGCTCGATTCGCGGTGGCGCAGCAACCTGCTTGGCCAAAACGCGAATGCTGGCAAGTTCAATCGGACTGTCGTCGTCAATCTTTCCGTACAGCTCGTGGTAGGCCGCGACAAAACGCTGCTGCCAGAGCCCCTGAGCATCGTGGTTGGCGCAATGCTCGCCTGCGTCAATCTCGAGGCTGTAGTCCTGTCCCGCGTAGCGCATGTCCACCGAGCGCTCGATGAGGGCCTGATCAGGCTCTGGAAGTTGGGCGCAGGCCTCCCGCTCGAGCGCGTTGAAGGCCTGCTCGATACTGACCATATCAAGCGATTTGACGAGCTTACGAACCGCCCGGCTGCGTTCGAAAGCGATGGGCGCCGCGAGCAGCCCCAGCGAGGACATCACCCCGGAGAAGGGCGGAACGATGACCTGGGGGCATCCGAGCTTTCTTGCCAGGCCAACCGCATGCACCGAGCCCGCCCCACCAAAAGCGAACAGCGTCAGCTCGGAGGGCGCCATGGCTTTTTCGGCGATATACATGCGTGCTGCCGAGGCCATGGTTTCGTTGACGATTTCGTGGATGCCTGATGCCGCGCGCGTGAGGTCAAGCCCCGCCGGGTGGCCGATGCGCGACTCGATTGCTGACCGGGCAGCCGCCGCATCGAGTTGCATCTCGCCACCCAGGAAGTAGCCGGGATCAAGATAGCCAAGGACCAGGTCGGCGTCGGTGACCGTGGGCTCGGTGCCACCGCGGCCGTAACTGACGGGGCCCGGTTCGGAGCCTGCGCTGTCTGGCCCGACCTGGAGCAGACCCAGCGAATTGACCCGGGCAATGCTGCCGCCGCCGGAGCCGATTTCGAGCAGGTCGTAGACCGATACGGCAACCGGAAGCCCGCTTCCCGCTTTGAACCGGTGCACCCTGTCGACCTCGAATTCGCGCGTGCGCGACGCGCGGCCGTGACTGACGACGCACAGCTTGGCGGTTGTGCCGCCCATATCAAACGACAGGATTCGATCCAGCCCGATCAGCTTGGCGAAGAATGCGGCAGCTTCGACCCCAGCGGCGGGCCCTGACTCGACGATCTGGACCGGCACACGTTTGGTCGTCTCGACTGTTGCGGTGCCTCCGTTGGAAAGCATGATCAGCAGGCGTCGCTGGTAACCGCGGTTTGCGAGCTGTTCGCTCAGCCGATCGAGGTAGCCTTCGACCACCGACTTGACATAGGCATCGACCACCGCCGTTGAAGTTCGCTCGTACTCCTTGGGTTCGGGATGAACCTCATGGGATAGCGAAATCATGACTCCGGGGATTTCCTCGCGGAGGATCTGTGCCGTGCGCAGTTCGTGGACCGGGTTTCGATAGGAATGGAGGTAGGAAACAGCGACCGCCGTAACCTGCTGGGTCTTGAAAAATTGCGCGGCGCTTCGGACGCCCGCTTCGTCAAGCGGGGTTAAAACCCGGCCATCCGCAAGCACACGCTCGGTGACCGGCCTGCGAAGCGCTCTGGGAACGAGGGGCTGCGGCAGGCGAATGAACATGTCAAAGAGATCGTAACGAACCTCTCTGGCCATCTCGAGAACATCACGAAATCCCTGGGTCGTGAGCAGACCTGTTTTGGCGCCCTTACGCTCGAGGATGACATTGGTGACCAGCGTGGTTGCGTGAATGACTTCCTTCGATGCGCTGAGCAAGCCCGGAACGTTCGCGGCGAGGCGCTCCAGTCCGTGCATGACGCCCGTCTCCGGGGCTCTGGGCGTGGTAAGCGTCTTGTCGATAAAGACCGTTCCACTTTCCCCGTCAACAACGGTGAAATCGGTGAACGTTCCCCCAATGTCAATTCCGATTCGGTAGGACGGCACGCCTGCTCCCGAGAGACCGTTTTCCGAAGGAAAGTGAGCGACGGATCGAGCCAGCTGCACTCACTTGTCCGGACAGCTTTCGAATCACGATACGCCCCGAACTTTGGACATGTCAAGCAATCGTGCAGGCTCGAGAAACGGGTGGCGCTCCCAGCAAATAAAGAAACATCGCAGGGCTTACGCGTTCAAATCGCTCTTGACGTTTTTCAGATGTGAGCGCTAATCTGAACTCGTCCAGTCAGGTTGTTAAACACTGAAAGTATCGGCAGCGCGTCGTCTGTCACCGCTGACCACCACGAGGATGGCTCATGTCTCCAGCGTCTGAACGTGTGTCCCCTGAAACTCTGAAAGCACTCGCTTCCTTTCCTGCTGCAACGCTTTATGAAGCGCTTGGAAAGTCGGGTGGCATGAGCCCTGATATTCGCCCCATGATCGACCGACCGCGGCTGTGCGGCCCTGCGTACACGATTCGCATTCTGGGCTGCGAAACGGTTGCGGTGCTGTGGGCAGTCGAGCAGGCGCCGCCCGGGTCAGTCATTGTCATTGATACCGGCGGATCCGGGGTACACCCGGTGTGGGGTGGCACCTCCAGTCTCGCAGCAAGGACCCGCGGCGTGGCGGGTGTTGTAACCAACGGGCTGCTCCGCGACATTGATGAGATTCGCGACACGCAATTTCCGGTTTATGCCACAGGGGTCTGCGTTCAGGGGACGCTCAAGAATCATCCCGGTTGGACGGGTGTTCCAGTGAGCGTGGGCGGGGTCATCGTCCAGTCAGGCGATGTGGTGTTGGGCGACTCGGATGGCGTGGTCGTCATCCCTGCAGGCCAGGCCGATACGGCACTCGCGGCCGCACGCAAGCAGCGCGACAAAGAGACCGCGCGCGATGCGCGAATTCAGGCGGGAGAGCCTTTATCGGTGGTGGTTGGGCTACGGTCCTGACCCTATTGCAATACGTCACATTCACGTATCCAGGACCTCAGCACTATGGGCCAGACCCTGAGCGAAAAAATTCTGTCGCGCGCATGCGGACGGCCGGTGGGGCAGGGTGAAATCGTTTTTCCTGAGCCAGACCTGATCACCACCCATGACTGGTACGTGGTCAACTTTGCAAAGGTTCTGGATGAGTTGGGCGTTGACAAGCTGTTTGCGCCCGAGAAACTGCTCATCTCAACCGATCACGAGCCGGTTGCAACCAGTCCGCTGGCCGCGCAGCGGCAGCGTCAGGTCCGGAAAATCGTCGAGCGCTATGGCATCAAGCATTTTTACGATGTCGGGAGAGGCGGGCACGGACATGTTTTTCCCATGGAGCTTGGCTACATTCGTCCTGGCATGCTCACAATCGCCTACGACATCCACGTCACCAATTATGGTGCGCTGGGATGTCTGGGCATTCCGGTGGTGACCGAGATCACCGAAGTTCTCGCCTGTGGCTCGGTCTGGCTGAAGGTGCCCCATACGGTGCGAGTCAATCTTCATGGCAGGCTGTCGCCAGGAACGCTGATGCGCGATGTCGCGCAGCGGCTGATCGCGGAGTTGGCGGTCGATGACGTCGACTATGGTGTCGTTGAATACGGTGGCCCTGGACTTGCCGACATCAGCTTTGCCGGTCGTCAGGTGCTGTGCAATACGCCTATTGAAATTGGCGCCAAGTCAGCGATCGTGGAGCCTGACCAGCACACGCTCGACTGGCTCGCCGGGCGCGTCAGGCAACCCGTGGAACTTATTCGTAGCGATGCCGACGCGGCCTTTCACCGCGTCATTGACTTCGACCTGTCCCTCGCTGAGCCCCAGGTGGCAGTGCCTCCCACCCCTGACAAAGTTGTCGGGGTTTCTCAGGTCATAGGACGCAAGATCCACCACGCGTTTGTCGGGTCCTGTGCGGCAGCAAGTTTCGAGGATTTGCAGGCGGCGGCCGAGATTCTCCGAAATCGGAGAATTCATTCAGACGTACGTTTTTTTGTGACGCCCGGAACCCAGCAGGTTTTGTCTCAGGCGGAAGAAGCTGGGCTCATGAAGGTATTCGTTGACGCCGGCGCGGCGATCACTGCGCCGGGCTGTGGCGTCTGCGCAGGCGGGAAAATCGGCCCGCTCGCTGATGAAGAAGTATCCATCAACACAGGAACACGCAACGATTTTGGTCGCCTCGGGTCGGCTAAAGCAGAAATTTACCTGGCCAGTGCGGCAACCGTTGCAGCGTCGGCGGTGGCAGGCGAAATCGTCGACCCCAGGGAGTTTATGTGATGAACTGGGTCTACCGTGGTCGGTGCTGGAAGTTTGGCGACAACATCGGCATTGATGGTGACATGATGCCGCTTGAGTTTGCGCTGAAGCGGGAACTCGACCCCAAGGTCCTGGGGCCGTATCTCATGAGCGGCATCGATCCCGAGTTTGCCGGGAAGGTTCGCCCGGGCGATCTGATCGTTGCGGGCAAGCGCTTTGCCCAGGGCAATCCGCATATCCAGGGATTCCTGGGCATCAGGGCGCACGGCCTCGGGTTGATTGCCGAATCGATTCCGCGCGGCAGTTTCAGGAACGCCGTGAACGCCGGCGTGCCCTTCCTGACGAATTGCGCCGGCGTTACTGAGATGGTTGAGACCGGGGATGACATCGAGGCTGACTTCAAAAGCGGCCTGTTTGTTAACCATACCAGGGGCCTCAGTCGCGAATTTCCGCCTCTGGAAGCGCAGCTGCTCGACATCATCGCTATCGGTGGCTGGAGATTGCACCTTGAGCGTCGGGTTGCCATGATGAAGGCGTCGCAGCCATGAAAATTTTGGCCAGGCTTTAGGCGGCCTGCAAGCAACGCGCGCAGCCATGACGTCATCCAAATCTTCGCGATCAGGCTGGTCACCCGGTGCGTTGCTGGTCGTCCCCGCCATGCTGTGGCTGGCGGTGTTTGCAATCGGTCCGCTCATCTTCTTCGCATGCGTATCGTTCTGGACCGCATCGGTGTTCGGGCTGAGTTCCGATTTGACCTTCAAAAGCTACCAGTCGCTGATCGATGAGCCGGTATATGCCCGGGTGCTCTGGCAGACGCTTCGCATCGCATTGATCACCACCTTTCTCGCGCTGCTCGTGTCCTATCCATTGGCCATGTTCATTGCGCGGCTCAAGGGGAACAAGCGAACGCTGGCAGTCGTGCTGCTGTTTCTGCCCTTCTGGACAAGCTATGTCGTCCGTACCTTTGTCTGGCTGCCCATGCTGGGCCGCACCGGATTGGTCAACCAGGCGCTTATGGCACTGGGCATCATCGACAAGCCCCTGGATGCGCTGCTGTATAACGAGGCGGCAGTGTATGTGGGACTTGTTTATGTCTATACGCTGTACATGACCTTGCCCATCTACTTATCGCTTGAGAAGATCGATCGCTCGCTCATTGAAGCGGCTTACGATCTGGGCGCAACACCGTTCCAGACATTCAAACGTGTCGTCTTCCCGCTTTCACTGCCCGGCGTCTGGTCTGGCTGCACGATGGTCTTTCTCCTGTCCTGTGGCGCGTACGTCACCCCCCAACTGCTAGGCGGGCCGTCCGGTCAGATGTTTGGCAACATCATCGCCAGCCAGTTCCTTAACGCGAACAACTGGCCGCTGGGCGCTGCGCTATCAGTGGTGCTGATGGCGGTAGTGCTGGGCTGCGTGTACCTGGCCAGTCGTCGATTCGGCTTTCAGCGCCTCTTTGTCGGAGAGCGGGGATGATCGCCTCAGGCTGGCTGCTGCGCAGTTACGTGGGCCTGTTTTTCGCCTTTCTGTATGCGCCCATCCTGGTGCTGTTCATCCTTTCGTTCAATGATTCAGAGGTCATGGGCTTTCCGTTTCGAGGCTTCACGCTGCGCTGGTACGGCGAGGTGTTTGAGGGTGGGGGGCTCGTCAAGGCGTTGGTGAACAGCTTCGCGGTCGGGCTGGCGTCGGCAACCATTGCAACAGCCCTGGCGCTGATGGCGGCGCTAGGTCTTCGCTATCAGTTTCCAGGCCGGGGCTGGGTCATCCCTGCCTTTCTGTTGCCCATCATCACGCCAGGCATCGTGTCGGGCGTCATGTTGCTGGTGTTTCTGGGGCTTACTGGCGTGCCCTATGGTCTCTGGACCGGATCGTTGATCGCGCACGTCACATGGGTGCTGCCCTTTGCGTTTCTGACGCTCTATCCAAGGCTGCATAAGTTCGATCGTTCAATCGAAGAGGCCGCCATGGATCTGGGGGCAACGCCGTGGGTTGTCTTTCTGCGGATCGTCTTGCCACTCATTCAGCCGGCGCTCATCGCCACGCTGCTGTTCGCTTTCACGCTGTCGTTTGATGAGTTCATCCGAACGCTGTTTGTTGCGGGAAGCGACCGTACAACGCCGGTGCACCTTTGGCTTCTGATCGTCGAGCAGGTGGCGCCCGAGCTGCCCGCGGTTGGCGTCGTCATCATGAGTATTTCAGCGCTGATTGCCGCGCTGGGGTTTTGGCTCTCAGGTCGAGCCAGTCGTTTGGCGGCGGCAGTTGAACGCCGCTGAGTTTTTGTCCGTTCACAAAAGGAGTCCGCAAGTGAAGCACCTGAACCGAGTTGACGGCGACACGGATCGCCGTGGTTTCCTAAAGGTAGGCGCTGCTACAGCCGTTCTGGCGGGTACGTCCGGAGCGGCCCTCGCGCAGTCAGTTCCCACCCTTGAAATTCTGGTTGCCAATGCCCTGGTAAGCGGCCCGCTCAAGGGAATTCTCGAAGAAGAGGCGAAGTGCAAAATCAACGACGCACCGTTTCAGTCGTCCACTGACGTGGTGGCGCGGCTCGTGGCGCCGGGGGGTACCGGACGCTACAACATGATGATGAGCCACAGCATTTTCTCCAGGGGGCCGGTGCTGGGTCCCTCGGCCGGACAGGAAAAATGCACGGCGCTCGACTTGAGCAAAATCCCCAACTTCAAGCATCTGGCCAACACCTTCAAGGACGACATCCTGAGCCGCGATGGCAAGGTGTTCGGGATTCCAGTGATGTGGGGCTACGACACGGTGGTCTACAACCGGGATGTGGTGCCCGAGAACGATCCCTATACCCAGTCTTGGGGGGCAATCTTCGAGGACAAATATGCCGGCAGAATCGGCTGGTTCGACACCGCCCACCAGATGATCATGGCCGCGGGCCTGTATCTGGGCAACAAGCAGCCCGAACAGATGTCCACCGCTGAACTGAACGAGGTGGGCAAGTTCCTGATCGCCAAGAAGAAGAACGTACGCACGCTGTGGACCAGTTTCGCCCAGGGCGCCAATCTGCTGGCCTCGGGCGAAATCGTTGTCACCTTCGGTGCGATTCCTGTTCGCTATGGCCTGCAGCAGAAGGGCATGCCGATTCGCAGTGCCTGGTGCAAAGAGGGCGTGTTGTCGTTTGTTCAGCCCGCCTACATTCCGAAAGACTCAAAAAATCAGGACACCGCGCATGCGCTGATCAACGCCATGCTGGGCAAAGCCTATGCATCGCGCCTATCAGCGGTGTCAGGCTATCTGTCCGCCTCTACGTTGGGCGCACAGGACCTTAGCGCGGCCGACAGACAGGCCTGGGGCTACGGAATTCTGGATGGCAGCACTAAGCACTATCCGCTTCGAATGCCGCCGAATCTGCAGCAGTGGATCGAGGTATGGGCGCGCGTGAAGAGCGCCTGATCGGCTAACGGTCAACGCAGCAGCCGGATGCCGCGGGGCATCCGGCATTTTCCTTTTCAAACCCGTTGGTCGGGGAAGAAACAGTCATGGTTCGCATCGGCATCGATGTTGGGGGTACCTTCACAGACGTCGTCCTGGTTGACGAGACGTTCGGAGCGGTACAGGTTGCCAAGGTCTTAAACGAGCCCGGCCGCCGTTACGCAACGGTCGTGCGCGGGATCAATCGGGTCATGGAGATGGCTGGGGTGAAGCCCGAGGAAGTCA
>VGHA01000060.1 GCA_016868375.1 Betaproteobacteria bacterium
CAGGCACAAGCCGAGCGCGACGCGGCCGTGGCCTCAGCCCGCCAGGTACAGACCGAGCGCGATACGGCCGTGGCCTCAGCCCGCCAGGTACAGACCGAGCGCGATACGGCCGTGGCCTCAGCCCGCCAGGTACAGACCGAGCGCGATACGGCCGTGGCCTCAGCCCGCCAGGTACAGACCGAGCGCGATGCGGCCGTGGCCTCAGCCCGCCAGGTACAGACCGAGCGCGATGCGGCCGTGGCCTCAGCCCGCCAGGCACAAACCGAGCGCGATGCGGCCGTGGCCTCAGCCCGCCAGGTACAGGCCGAACTTCAGCAGCGCCTGGAGCAAAGCCAGGTGGCCCAGCGAAGTGCGGCTTCTGAGCGTGACTCAATGGTCACCGACCTCGCCCGGGCGCGAGAGCAGCTCGCATCAATCGACCGGGATTTGAAACAAAACACGGGGAACCTCGAGCAGGAGCAGAAGCGCGCAAGCGACCTGACCGATCGGCTCTCCGCGGCGCTTGGCGAGCAGTCCAAGTTGCGTCAGAGCACCGATGCGCAGCGCGCCGAAATCGTCTCGATCAGCGCAGCGCTGGCGCAGGCACAGGCCAAGGTGGCGCTGCTTACCGGCGCCCGCGGCATCTACACCGTGCAGGAGGGCGATTCGCTATCGTCGATCGCCTTATACTTCTATCGCAACGCGTCGCGCTGGCCCGGCGTCGCGCAAGCCAATCGTCATCTGATCAACCATCCCGACAAGATTTTTCCAGCGATGGTTCTGATCATCCCAAAATAGCGTCGCGGCGCTTATTCGCGCACCCTCCTCATGACTTCTTCCTTTGTGCTGACGCTGTCCTGCCCCGACCGGGCCGGCATCGTTCACGCGGTATCCGGCTTTCTGTTTGAACGCGGCGCCAACATCGTGGAGGCGGCGCAGTTCGGTGATGTGGCAACCGGCCTGTTTTTCATGCGTGTGCAGTTTGAGCTGGCGGGCGCAGCCAGCACCTTGGATACAGCTGGCCGCGACCCGATCGCAGGTTTACGCGCCGAATTCGAACCGGTTGCGCAACAGTTTTCGATGCGCGCACGCATCGTCGAGCTCAGTCGACGGCTGCCCACCGTGATCATGGTGTCCAAGCTTGGCCACTGCCTGAACGATTTGCTGTTTCGCTGGCGCAGCGGCCTGCTGCCGCTCGATATTCGCGCCATCGTGTCAAACCATCGCGATTTCTATCAGATGGCAGCGTCTTACGACATTGCCTTTCACCACCTCCCCGTAACACCCGACACCAAGGCTGAAGCCGAGGCGCGGCTGCTTGACGTGGTGCGAGCGGAACGGGTGGAGCTCGTGGTGCTCGCCCGCTACATGCAGGTGCTATCGCCCTCGCTGTGCGCGCAGCTGGAGGGCCGGGCGATCAATATTCATCACTCGTTCCTGCCAAGCTTCAAGGGCGCTCGCCCGTACCAGCAGGCGCATGATCGTGGCGTCAAGTTGATTGGTGCCACCGCGCACTATGTGACGACCGACCTCGATGAAGGGCCCATCATTGAGCAGGACGCTGCACGGGTGGACCACACCATGGACGTGGCAACACTGACCGCGATTGGCCGCGACGTTGAAAGCGTGGTGCTGGCACGCGCACTGAAGTGGCATGCCGAGCACCGCGTGCTGATCAACGGTTCGAAAACCGTGGTGTTTCGTTAGTCCGAATGCACCGATGGCCCCTCGCAGGAACGCCGCTGGGGCCACCGGGGCAGGGGCAGCACCCGGGTCGGCTAGACGCCTGCGATCAGAAGTCCGGCGGGAATCGCACACAGGCAGGCAACCAGCACCAGCTGGTCAGATTGAAGAAATCGACGCAGGCCAGACACGGGACGGATGGGTTTCATTGCGACTCTCCTTGGCTATGACCTGATCATGGTCACACCCGGGAGGCTCATGGCGTGAGCCTGGCCGGCGGCAGGGGAGAAGAAGCAGCCGACCCGGCGTTAGGCCCTGCCAAGGCGCCCAGACGCGACAAGGCCTTACTCTGGCGATCAAGCGCACTGGCGGCCCACTGCGACTCGAGCGATGCCACCCGCGGCCTGCGCAGGGCCTCGCGAATCTGTGGATTGAAAGCCTGGAGCACCGTATCCTCGGTCAGCAGACGCTCGGACAAGGCCGGACCGAAGGCGGTTGCGCGCGCCTCGTCCAGGGCACGACGAAATGCGGTATCGGATGGATTGGCAGCCGCACGGCGCATTGCCTGGGCGAGCGCCACACTGGTTTGCTTCAGCGCAGGCGCATTGACCACCAGCCATTGCCGGGTAAGCGCCGCCATGATTGGCTCGCGACGCTCGAGCTGCGCGAGGTCGATTGAAAGATATTGACTGATGCTTGCCGGTGCAACGCGTGAGGTCGCTGTTGTCGGCGGCTGAGCGGCATTCACGGCTGGCTCGGCGGTGATGAATCGCATGAACCGCTGGGCCACACGTATATCGCGTGATCCCGCTGCAACGAGCGCGATCCGACTGCGAGCAAGCACCACCAGCGCCGAACGAAGTTCAAGCGTGGCCTCGCCCGCCGCAACCTCCTCGAACACCAGGCTGAGCTGAGGGGTCTGGCTCGATGGGTTGGCACTGTTGGCAGCGATTGCCGCAAGCAGCTCCCAGCCCGCATCCCAACCGCGGTCCTGCAGCACAGCCTCCAGAAGAATGCTGGCAACACCCCCCGACACCGCAAACGGATTCGAAAGCCTTGCACCACAATCGCCCTGAGCAAGGTCTTGCCATCGCTCGGGCCAGGCCGGCGCTGACGGTCCTGCAGGCCGCGCAAACGCAATCCGCATCAGGTGCTGGGCGCGAAGCGTCGTACCCTGATCGATCGGCGCTGAGACACCGAAGGGCTGCGGCTCGCCATCTGCGCCGAGCAACATCCCATCGGCGGCTGCCGCGCTGAAGCTTTCAGGCGATGCCGACCAGATCAGGTGGGCGCGCTGCGCGGGTGTTGACGAACGAAGCGTGGCAAGGACCTGATCAGGTCGCTGGACTGTCAGCTCAACGCGCGTACCGGGGTTGGCCCGCTCAAACGCCCGCGCCCGAGAACGCGCATACGCTTCGGGAAGCGTGGTCAGGATGTTCAGCGCGGGCGCGCGCGATGCGCTACCCGACGCACTGGTCGGTTGGGCGCTCGCCACCACCGAAAGCGCGAACCAGAGCCATGCACCAAGCACCGCAAAAGCGATCGATTGAACGCGCACTCGGCGCAGCTTCATTGCATAATCCATTGAGTCAGGTTGGGGCAAACGCACTCCCGAATACATGATTCTAGGCTGCCCCATCCCGCATGTCCCGCCCAGTGCAGTGTATTCATCGAGACACCGCCGTGCCCGCCTGCCGCTCAGTCCAAGTTGTCCTGATCCAACGCCTGCGCCTGGCGCGCGACGGTGCGATCGCAATCCTCCTGATTGCAATCGGTTTGGCGACGCCTTCCGCTTCCTCGGTGGCCGACACGCCGGCGCAGCGGAAGCAGGTTTGGGCAGCGCCCGACAGCGGTAGTGACGGCCACGAGCAGCTTCGTGCAGTCGCCGCAGCGCTCGCAAAAGGCAGCGTTGTCCGAATTCAACTCGAGTCCTCGGCTTCTCACCTCACGCGTGCGCGCATGCTTCGCGACGGCCGGGCGCAGTACGCCGCTACCAGCGTCGCCGGAAGCGTGTTCGCGCAAGAGGGCCTGTTCGCATTCGCCGGTCATGAGTGGGGCCCGCAACCGGTTCGGGCGGTTCTGATGAACGTACAGAACCAGTTGCTCGGCATCGTCGCTGCGGGCGACGCTGGCATCACGACGCTTGCTGAATTGAAGGGCAAGCGAATCGCGCGCATCAAGGACGCGCCCGAAATCGATCAGCATCTGCGAGCGCTGCTGGCCCATGCGGGGCTTACCTGGAAGGATGTCACGTCGGTGCGCACAGAGGGCTATGCGGCCGCCCTTCGCGAAGTGGCCAGCGGCCGCGCCGATGTGGCCTTCGCCGCCTCGCGCACACCCGAGCTCCAGGGGCTCGCGTCGTCGAAACGCGGTCTGGTCTGGCCACTGGTCCCCCATGCCGATGCCACAGGCTGGACGCTGCTTCGGCAATGGGCTCCCTACATGGTGCCAGTCGACGCTACCGAGGGCGTGGGCCTTTCCGAGAAACTGCCAGTGGAGAGTGTCAGCTGGCCTTATCCCGTTGTGGTGACGCTCGCCCGCAGAAACCCCGATGACGTACAGGCTGTAACCGGCGAGCTGATCGCCCGTTGGCGCGATTTTCGCGGTGCTGCGCCGGGTAACGCTGGATGGGAGGCCAAACGCCAACCGCTCGCCTGGGCGATCCCCTGGCACGAGGGTGCCATCCGTGTATTTCGCGCTCAAGGCCTATGGCGCGATGAGCATCAATTGCATCAAGACCGTCTGGTAGAGCGGCAGCGTGTACTTCGCCAGGCCTGGGACGCCCTTTTCAAGCCGGCCCAGCCCGATACCGACCGAGATCCCCCAGACGAGGCCGCCTGGTTGAAGGGCCGCGCCGCGGCGCTACAGAAGGCAGGTCTCGATACGCTCTGGAATGCCGCCGCTGACTAGCCTGTCAGGTGGTGCCAGGGTAGGTGCCGCCATCGATCAGGAAGTTCTGCCCGGTAACGTACGAGGCCTGCGCGCTGCACAGATACGCGCACGCCTGCCCAAATTCATAGGGGTTTCCGAGCCGCCCCGCCGGAATCGACCGGGCGCGCGCCGCCAGCGTTTCTTCGAGCGTCTGTCCCTGCCTGGTCGCCATCGCCTGCGCCGTCGCGCGGATTCGGTCTGTATCGAAGACGCCTGGCAGCAGGTTGTTGATCGTGACGTTGTGCTTGACCGTCTGTCGGGCAAGTCCTGCGACAAAACCGGTCAGCCCGGAGCGCGCGCCATTGGACAGGCCCAGCACTTCGATAGGCGCCTTCACAGAGCTGGAGGTGATATTGACGATTCGACCAAACCGGCGCGCGATCATGCCATCCACCGTCGCCTTGATGAGCTCGATCGGGGTCAGCATGTTGCCATCCAGCGCCTTGACCCAGTCATCACGCGTCCAGTTGCGAAAATCGCCGGGTGGCGGCCCGCCGGCATTGTTGATCAGGATATCGACCTGAGGGCAGGCAGCAAGCACCTGCGCGCGCCCGTCGATTGTGGTGATGTCAGCCGCGATCGCACGAACCTCAACGCCGGTCTGGCCGCGAATCTGCGCGGCCGCCTGCTCGAGCACATCGGCCGAGCGGGCATTCATGACCAGGTTGACGCCCTCCTGCGCGAGCGAGATCGCGCAGCCAAAGCCGAGCCCCTTGCTCGAGGCACACACGACCGCCCAGCGGCCCGAGAGTCCGAGATCCATGCCACTTCCTCCGGAAAAACAACCGATGTCAGGCCGCGCTAGCGGCGCACAGCCTTGCTGCGCCGCTCGAGCGCTGCGAGTCGCGATTCTAGCGAGGAGAGCGCCGTCGAGTGATCCGCCAGCTCGTTACGCGTGACCAGCACCGGATTCTCAACGCTCCACTGCCGCGCAAAACTGGTGCCGAGCTGCTGGCCGAATGCGCGAAACGCGTCAAGCGCCGCTGATGCAGCGCCAGCCACTCGGTGCGCAATGACATCGCCGGTCAACCGGCTCAGGTCTTCTTCGACGTCCCAGCGCATCGAGCGGGAAAGATCGCCAAGCGCCGCCGCCAGCAGCACATCGCCCTCGATACGCAGATGCGCCTGCAGACCGGCTGGTCCGGCTGTGAGCAGCGCAAACGCTGCATCGACCGACGGACGGACGGTCATGGTGACCGACACGGCGCCGCTGTCGGCATCGGGCGGGGCGGGCTTCAGCAGCCCATCTGAGTCGATCGAAAAAAGCGCGCCGAACAAGGCTGCCGCTTGCTCGGGATCAGCCACCTGGATTCGGATCAGCCGGCTCGCATGGGGCCGAAGGCTGGCGCGCGCGCGCGGATCAGCGGCCAGCAAATGATTAAGGGCTGCAAGCACCGCCCGCAGCCCTTTTTCAGCGGCGCCCGACAACCAGTCAGGCGGACGCCGCGAGGACTCCGACGCCTCGGGGGAGGCGTCGGTTTGCCCGATCATCGTCAGGCAGCCGGAGCCTCGGTCTGCTGGATGCCAGCCAGCACCCAGCCGCCCGCACCGTGAATCGGCTTGATGAGGTTCCAGATTTCGTCGAATGATTGGGCTGGTGCGCCCACCGACTCGCGAATGACGCCGTAGAACCGCACGCTCGCCATGTGCTCGTTGTCGCTGCTGTCCACGCCCAGGAATTCGGCCTCGACGGACACGACCTCCGTGACGTTGGTGGCGCCCTTGCGGTCTTCGATCTGCATGCGGAGTTCGGCGAACATTTCCGGTGAGGTGAACTCGCGAAGGTCGTTCAGATTGGCTGCATCAAATGAAGCCTGCAGCCGGATGAACTGGACCTTGGCGTTGCGCACAAAACCCGCGATATCGAAGTTTGCGGGAACCCGCAGACCCGTGCTGGCGGCCGCAGCTGGCGCTGCCGGACCCGCACCCGTTGCAAGCGGACCAGCAGCGGCAGGGTCAGAGGACGCCGGCGAGAACAGCGAATTGTTCTGAGCCGCTGCGGGCGCCGCCTGGGGCTGACCACCCGCCATGGGGCCGGCCGCCGCGCCTGCGTAGGCGGGCTGAGGCTGTCCCGACGACGCGCTGCGACGCGCCATGATCATCCGAATGACGACCAGCGCAATGACCGCAAACAGCACGATCATCATGATGCTGGCGAGTCCTTCGCCAAAGCCGAAGTGGCTGGCGAGCGCGGCCAGACCAATACCGGCAGCAAGCCCTGCCAGCGGGGCGAGCCAACGGTTGCCCTGGGGCTGAGCGGCGGGCGCGGCGGCAGGTTGACCGGGGCGCTGCGCACCCGGAGCGGCCTGCTGTCCAGCGGGCGCCCCAGAATCGCGCTGCATGGCGTTGGGCTGCTGCTTGCCAGAGTTCTTTCCGCCACCGACGCGGGCAGCTTCTGCCTGACCGATCGACAACGTGATGGCGGCAACGAAGGCTGCCACCAGAGCTATCAGACGGGTAAATTTCATGACCGTGAATCTCCTGGGGTAAAAAGCGGGGACCACTCCCCATCGTTAATATCGGGCCATTAGCGTCAGATTGCAACAATTAACCGGCTGCAGTGCGGTTATTACGGAACCAGCGGCGTCAATCGAGCCGCCAGCCCTCATGCAAGGCCACCACGCCCGCGCTCAGGTTGAACCAGCGCACCCGACCCAGCCGCGCTGCGCGCATCATGTCGGCGAGTGTCGCCTGGTCAGGATGCATCCGGATGGATTCGGCCAGATAGCGGTAGCTGCTGGCATCGCCCGCCACCCGCTCGCCCAGCCTGGGCAGCACCTGAAATGAATACACGTCGTAGAGGCGCTCGAGCGGCTTCCAGACCTTGGAAAACTCGAGCACCAGCAGCTTGCCACCCGGCCGCAGCACGCGACGCATCTCGGCAAGCGCCTGTTCCTTGTGCGTCATGTTGCGTAATCCAAACGCAACGGTCACCCGGTCAAACCAGGCGTCGGGGAACGGGAGATGTTCGGCGTCGCACTGCACGACCGGCTGCAGGGCACCCTCATCAACCATCCGGTCGCGACCCACCGACAGCATCGAGGCATTGATGTCAGTCAACCACACCTCGCCCGTTGGACCCACGCGGCGCGCAAACGCCCGCGCGAGATCGGCCGTTCCACCCGCCACATCGAGCACACGCATGCCCGGGCGCAGCGCCGCCTGATCAATTGCGAAAGCCTTCCAGGCTCGATGAAGCCCGACTGACATCAGGTCGTTCATCAGGTCATAACGCTGCGCGACCGAATGAAACACGCCCGCGACGCGCGAGGCTTTTTCGTCCTCGGCAACCGTCGAAAACCCGAAATGGGTGCGGCCGGACTCGCTCATGGCTGATTCCTGTCTGTCGCCCACCGGCACCTTGGCCCCGGCAGGAGACTCGGCGTGCGCTTGAGCACTGTCATCCGCAACCGCCGCGAGGACGCGCTACCGCGGTGCTTGACAACTCACCCGCACCGGCGCTTGCGGCGGGTTCGCGGCTCGCGCCCGCTTCCTCAAGCCGACGCAGATAGTCCTGCCAGAGTTCCTGCTGCCGATCACCCAGCCAGTAAAGGTAGTCCCAGGAAAATATGCCTGTGTAGTGACCGTCTGAAAACATCGGCTGGATGGCGTAGTGACCCACCTGCTCGATTGCAGAGATTGTGACCTCGGATTTGCCGGTCTGCAGGGTTTCCTGGCCCGGCCCATGCCCACGCACTTCAGCCGACGGTGAATACACGCGAAGAAACTCGCAGGGCAGCCGGAACTGGCGGCCGTCGGAGTACTCAAGCTCGAGCACTCGCGAGATTTCATGCAGCACGATTCGAGTGGGAATCGGCGTATTGGAATCGAGTCCTGCCATGGGAGTAAGTTTCGAAGCGGGCCGGCCGTCGGGAGTTGGATGTTAGCCGAATTCGCGCAGACCCAGCGCCGAAAGACACTCACGCAGCGCCATCTTCAGCGCCGGCAGTGCCCGACGGCCATGTTCGATTCGCGCAGCCACTAAGGCTGGATCACGCGTGGCCGGCGCGCTCCAGACCGAACCGGGAAAAGTGGGGTCGTCGCGCCAACGCCCAATGACATGCCAGTGCAGGTGGGGCACGGCGTTGCCCAGGCTGGCAACGTTGATCTTGTCGGGCGAGATCAGCGCTCGGAGGCCCCGCTCCAGCTCGAACACCACGCGCATCAGGTGATTTCGGTCGGGCTCGGACAGATCGGTGGTTTCCGCCACATGCGCGGCCCAGATCACGCGAAAAAAGATCGGATGCTGTGGCTCGTCCGCCACGATGACCCGCAGCCGGTCGTCGCCTGCCAGCAGTTCGCCCCCCATGCCGTCGCACAGCGGACAGGCTGCGGACAGGCGCTCAGAACTTTGTGTAGCCGCCATCGATCAGCAGATCGGCGCCCGTCATGTACGACGAGGCATCGCTTGCCAGGTAGACGGCGATACCGCCGAAATCATCGGCGCTGCCCCACCGACGAAGGGGCACGCGCGGCAACACCGCGCTTGCGAACTTTGAGTCGCCGAGCACGCCGCTGGTCATCTCAGACTCGATCCAGCCCGGCAATATCGAGTTGACCCGTATGCGATGCCGCGCCAGTTCCACCGCAAGCGCCCGGGCATAGGACGTGACAGCGCCCTTCGATGCACCGTAGTGGCTGTTACGCGCAGCGCCCTCCACCGCAGCGGTGCTCGCGGTGACAACGAGCGAACCGCCTTCACCGCGCTCGATCATGTGGCGAGCGGCGGCACGAAATGTGAAGAAGACCCCGTCGAGATTGACCCGCATCACACGCCGAAATTCCTCGTGGGTCATTGCGCCAATCGGCGTGGAAAAGGACGAGACGCCCGCATTGGCAAAGCATGCGTCGACATGACCCAGGCGTGCCACCGACTCGGCAAATGCCACCTCGACCGCCTGCTCGTCACCGACATCACAGACCACCGAACAGACATCGCCGAACGCCGCGAGCTGTGCCCGCGCACGCTCGGTCTTGTCGGGGTTGGTGCCCCAAATCGCCACGCGCGCACCCGCCTGCAGCAGCGCCCGCGCCATGCCCAGGCCAATGCCACCGTTGCCGCCGGTGATCACCGCGCAGTGTCCTGAGAGATCAAACAGCGGGTAAGCCATCAGGGAGTCATCCGCATCCGATCAGCCTGCATCAGACGAGCACACGCTCTATGCCACCAGCGTTGGCCCGGTTCACATAATCGGGCAGCCAGTTTTGGCCCAGCACATGCCGGGCAATTTCGACCACGATGTAGTCAGCTTCCGTGCCCGCATCGTCCGAGTAACGCGACAGGCCCTGCAGGCACGAAGGACACGACGTGAGCACCTTGACCGGCGCAGCCGCAGCATCAGCCTGCGCGCTGACGCCGGCAACGCCTGAGGCGTTCAACAGCGGGCGAGCACGCAGGGCTGCTGCACCTTTTCGCATCTCTTCTTCTTTGCGAAAGCGAACCTGCGTGGAAATGTCCGGGCGTGTGACTGCCAGCGTGCCTGATTCGCCGCAACACCGGTCATTGCGCTCAACGCGGCCGTTGACGCTGTCGTTGATCAGCGCGTTCACCACCTTCATGGGCTGGTGCGTCTTCATCGGGCTGTGACAGGGGTCGTGATACATGTAGCGCACCCCGGTGACCTGTTCGAGCTTCACGCCCTTTTCAAGCAGGAATTCATGGATATCAAGAATGCGACAGCCCGGGAAGATTCGCTCGAACTCATAGCCCTGCAGCTGATCAAAGCAGGTGCCGCAGGACACCACCACGGTTCGTATGTCGAGATAGTTGAGCGTGTTGGCCACCCGGTGAAACAGCACCCGGTTATCGGTGATGATTTTCTCGGCTTTATCAAACTGCCCTGAACCGCGCTGCGGATAGCCGCAGCACAGATAGCCCGGTGGCAGCACCGTTTGCACGCCCACATGCCAGAGCATTGCCTGCGTGGCGAGCCCCACTTGGGAGAACAGTCGCTCGGACCCGCAGCCCGGGAAATAAAACACGGCCTCCGCGTCAGAGGCGGCCTTCTGCGGATCGCGAATGATGGGCACGTATCGCGCGTCTTCAATGTCGAGCAGCGCGCGCGCGGTTTTTTTAGGCAGATTGCCGGGCAGCTTCTTGTTGACAAAGTGTACGACCTGCTCGCGGATGACCGGTCGACCCACCGACGCAGGTGGCTTGGCGGTCTGGCGTTTGCCAAGCAAGCGAAACAGATCCACCGCAAAGCGCTGCGCCTTATAACCCACGCCGACCATCGCCGCACGGGTGGCGCGGATCGTGTCAGGGTCGGTGGCGTTGAGAAAGAACATCGCTGCCGCATTGCCCGCGTTGAACTTCTTCTTGCCCATTTTGCGAAGCAGATTTCGCATGTTCATCGACACGTCGCCGAAGTCGATGTCGACCGGACAGGGCGTTTCGCATTTGTGGCAAACCGTGCAGTGGTCGGCCACATCCGAAAATTCGTCCCAGTGGCGAACCGAGACACCGCGCCGGGTTTGCTCTTCGTAGAGGAACGCTTCGATGAGGAGCGAGGTCGCAAGAATCTTGTTGCGCGGCGAATAAAGCAGATTGGCGCGCGGCACGTGCGTGGCACAAACCGGCTTGCACTTGCCGCAGCGCAGGCAGTTCTTCATGGAATCGGCGATCGCGCCAATGTCGGACTCATGCAGGATGAGCGACTCAGCCCCCATCAGCCCAAAGCTTGGCGTGTAGGCGTTGCGAAGATCACCCGGCACTGCGGGATCTGCAAGAAGCTTGCCCCGATTGAAGCGACCGTCGGGATCGATACGCGCCTTCCACTCGCGGAATTCGGCGGTTTCGTCGCTGGACAGAAACTGCAGCTTGGTGATGCCGATGCCGTGCTCGCCCGAGATCACCCCGCCCAGCGATCGGGCCAGCGCCATGATTCGCTCAACCACTTCCTCGGCCTGCTTGAGCATGCCGTAGTCATCGGAATTAACCGGGATGTTGGTGTGAACATTGCCGTCGCCCGCGTGCATGTGGAGCGCGACAAACACACGGCTTCGCAGTACCTTGCGATGCGCGGCTTCGACCGCCTCAAGGACCGGAGCAAACGCAAGCCCCGGGAACCACTCGCGCAGGGGTTCACGCAACTCGGATTTCCACGACACCCGAATCGTGCGGTCCTGCAGCAGATGGAACAACTGCGCTGCGGGCTCAAGTGCAAGGCGCGACTCGAGCGCAGGCAGCACCGCACCGAGCCCCTCAGCCTCCAGCGCAATCCGTACATCGGCAAGCGGTTCATCGATCTGCGCAAGCAGCATGCGCCAGCGACGACCCACTGCTGCGAGCAGATCGAGCGCACGCGCGCGCCGCTCGGCCAGCAGTTCTTCCGCCGACACGCCCTCAGCGCGCGCCTCGCCGGTGCGACCGATGTCAAGGGGACCCGACAGCAGACGTTCGAGTTCATCGACGAGCGACAGTTTGTTTCGAATCGAGAGCTTGATATTGATTCGCTCGATGCCGTCGGTGTAGTGGCCCATCCGGTCCAGCGGAATGACCACATCTTCATTGATTTTGAAAGCGTTGGTGTGCCTGGCGATTGCCGCAGTGCGCGCACGATCAAGCCAGAAGAGCTTGCGCGACTCGGCCGACACGGCAACGAAGCCTTCGCCCGAGCGCGAGTTGGCAATGCGCACCACCTCCGAGGTGGCCCGCGCCACGCCCGCATCATCATCGCCGACGATGTCACCGATCAGCACCATCTTGGGCAAGCCGCCGCGACGCGATTTGGTGGCATAGCCCACCGCGCGCAGATAGCGCTCGTCGAGATGCTCGAGCCCCGCGAGGATGGCGCCGTGCGGCAGCGCGTCAAGATAGGTTTTGATCTCGACGATCGAGGGCACCGCATCCTTGGCCTGTCCAAAGAACTCGAGACACACCGTGCGAATGTGCGCGGGCATGCGATGCAGCACCCAGCGCGCCGACGTGATCAACCCATCGCAACCTTCTTTCTGTACCCCGGGCAGCCCGGCCAGAAATTTGTCGGTCACGTCTTTGCCAAGCCCCGCTTTGCGAAACCGCGAGCCGGGAATTTCAAGCACCTGTTCGCGCAGGGGCGCCCCGCGCATGGTGCCGTCGGTGCCCAGCTGCGACGGTGCGAACCACCTCAGCTCGAAGCGTGCCAGCGGCGCATCGTGAATCTTGCCGAGGTTATGGCCGACGCGGCTCACCTCGAGCCAGTTGCCATCCGGGTCAACCATGCGCCACCAGGCGAGGTTGTCGAGCGCAGTCCCCCAGAGCACGGCCTTCTTGCCGCCTGCGTTCATGGCGATGTTGCCGCCGATGCACGAGGCATCGAGCGATGTGGGGTCAACCGCGAAGACGAGGCCTGCGTGTTCGGCTGCGTCCGTGACGCGGCGCGTGACCACCCCCGCACCACTCAGAATGGTGGGAACCTCAGCGTCGAGTCCCGGCAGGCGCACGCGTTCAACAGCACCCAGCGCCTCGAGCTTTTCGGTATTGATGACTGCGGACAACGGTGTCAGCGGAATCGCGCCACCGGTGTAACCGGTGCCGCCGCCGCGCGGAATGATGGTGAGGCCGAGCTCGATGCAGCCCTCTACCAAACCTGCGATTTCATGCTCGGTATCGGGGGTAAGCACGACGAACGGATACTCGACACGCCAGTCGGTGGCATCCGTGACGTGCGACACCCGCGACATCGCGTCAAAGCGCACGTTGTCGCGCGCGGTGATGCGTGAGAGCCGCTTGAGCGTTTTTTGCCGAAGCGTTCGGGTGTGCTCAAACGCCGCCTCGAAGTGACGTACCGCCGCCTGAGCGCGCTCGAGAAGGCGCGCCACTTTCGCGGCACGCGAATCATCAGCCGCCGGTACCGCGCCCGATGTCTGATCGCCCTCGGCCCGCTGCCCCTCATCTCGGCGCCGCTCGACCTCCGCCAGTCGGTGCTCGAGCGCATCAATCAGCATGCGCCTGCGCTTGGGGTTGTCGAGCAGATCATCCTGCAGATACGGATTGCGCTGCACCACCCAGATATCGCCCAGCACCTCGTACAGCATGCGCGCCGACCGACCGGTACGCCGTTCGCCGCGCAGGTCTTCGACCATTGCCCAGGCATCGTCTCCGAGCAGGCGGATGACGATTTCACGATCGGAGAACGAAGTGTAGTTGTATGGAATCTCGCGCAGGCGGGGCGCCTGTTCAGCCGAGGATTCGATGATGTCGAGCGGAATGGGTGCGTTCATGAGGCTTGTCGTCAATCGTTCATTGTAAAGGAGCAGACGTGAAGGGCGACAGCAGCCAGCGCCACCACTCATTGGGCACCCACAACAGGAACGCGGTCATCACCACATAGCGGGTGAATCGGCCTGCCACCGTCCAGGCCATTGACGGCCAGAAGGGCAGCTTCAACCAGCCAGCGATCGAACAGAGCGGATCGCCCACCACCGGCAGAAACGAGAAAAACAGCGCCTTGGGACCCAGCCGCTCGAACCACTTCAGATAGCGCGTCTCTTTGCCGCGGGCCACGGCTTCATGCGCACCCCAGCCCATCCAGTAATTGACCGCACCGCCCAGGGTGTTACCCAGCGTGGCGACGGTGACGACCAGCCAGAACTGCTCGGGATTGAGCTTGGCGTAACCGAACACCGCGGGCTCGGACCCCATGGGCAGCAGGGTGGCCGACACGAACGCGATGACGAAAACGGTCGACAGCCCATGCTGGGGCAGTGCGAACCATTCAAGGAGACGGGCGATCCAGGATTCCATCGAGGAGTGTTACATGACGCTGCAAATCGGGCTGTCGCAGACCCAGCGGCCGTCTGAGGCGACCGACGGCCGGCGCAGCGGTTTGATCTGGATCAGACTCTAGCAGCGCGCCCGTAGTGGCGCTTCGAAGCCACAGAAGCCGCCGGGGATGCCGGACTAAAATGCCGACATGGCAGCCAATTACTTAAAGCGAATCCTGACCGCCCGCGTCTACGACGTGGCCCGCGAAACACCGCTCGAGCCCGCGGTCAACCTCAGCGCCCGACTGCGGAACAAAGTGCTCCTGAAGCGCGAAGACCTGCAGCCGGTGTTTTCATTCAAGTTGCGCGGCGCCTACAACAAGATGGTGCAGCTTGCCCCCGAGCAGCTGGCACGCGGCGTGATCGCCGCCTCCGCGGGCAATCACGCGCAGGGCGTGGCGCTCGCGGCACGAAAGCTCGGATGCCGCGCAGTCATCGTGATGCCGGTCACCACGCCGCAGGTCAAGGTTGACGCGGTTGTTGCGCGCGGGGCCGAGGTGGTGCTGCAGGGCGACTCCTACAGCGACGCCTACGCGCAGGCGCTTACGCTGCAAGCTGAGCAGGGCCTGGTATTCGTGCATCCTTTTGATGACCCCGATGTGATTGCGGGCCAGGGCACGGTTGGCATGGAGATCCTGCGCCAGCATCAGGGCCCGCTTCATGCGATTTTCGTGGCGATCGGCGGCGGCGGATTGATCGCAGGCATCGCTGCCTACGTGAAGCAGATCCGGCCCGACGTCAAGGTGATCGGCGTGCAGACCACCGACTCGGATGCCATGCGGCGCTCGCTCGCGGCGGGCCGGCGCGTGGAGCTTTCAGAGGTCGGTCTGTTTTCCGACGGCACGGCGGTCAAGAAAGTCGGCGAGGAAACCTTCAGGCTGTGCCGCAAATTTGTCGATGACATCATCCTGGTGGAAACCGATCAGCTCTGCGCAGCCATCAAGGATGTGTTCGAAGACACCCGGACCACGCTCGAGCCCGCAGGCGCTCTGGCGGTGGCGGGTTTGAAAGCCTATGTGGCGCGCGAACGGATTCGCAACGAATCGCTCGCGGCCATCGCCTGCGGCGCCAACATGAACTTTGACCGCCTGCGATTCGTGGCGGAACGGGCCGAGGTCGGCGAGCGCCGCGAGGCAGTGTTCGCGGTCACCATTCCCGAGGAGCGCGGCAGCTTCCGGCGCTTCTGCGAGCTGGTTGGCCCGCGTAACGTCACCGAGTTCAACTATCGGATTGCCGATTCGCGGCAGGCCCACGTGTTCGTTGGCGTTCAAGTCCAGAGCCCCTCTGAGGCAGCGCGAATTGCCCGCGGCTTTGTCAAAGCCGGATTCCCAACGCTGGACCTCACCGACGATGAGCTTGCCAAGCTGCATATCCGCCATCTGGTGGGCGGACACTCGCCGCTGGCCCGCGACGAACGGATCTACCGCTTCGAATTTCCCGAGCGGCCCGGCGCGCTGATGCGTTTTCTCACCAGCATGAGCCCCAACTGGAACATCTCGCTTTTTCACTACCGCAACCACGGCGCCGACTACGGCCGAATCCTGGTCGGATTACAGGTTCCACCGGCTGAAAAGCGTCAACTTCGCGAGTTTCTTGACACCCTTGGCTACCGTCATTGGGATGAAACCGATCACCCCGCCTATCGACTCTTTCTCGGAGCTCAGCTATAATCCGAGCAAATTCAAACCGTTATGCAAATACTCACGCTCGGGCTCAATCACCAAACCGCGCCACTCTCGCTGCGCGAGAAAGTGTCATTTCCAGCTGACACTTTGCGCGAGGCGCTGGTCGATCTGCGCGGCAGGCTCGAGCGACTGTTGCCCGAAAGCGCCATCCTCTCCACCTGCAACCGCACCGAAATCTATTGCGCCACACCGCAGGCGGGCGAAGCACGGGTAGCGGTCACCGAGTGGCTGAGCGCACATCGCCATACCGGGCGAATCGATGACCACCTGTATTCGTTGCCCGATGGGCAGGCGGTACGGCACGCCTTCCGGGTCGCCTCGGGTCTCGACTCAATGGTGTTGGGCGAGCCCCAAATCCTGGGGCAGATGAAAGACGCAGTGCGCGCCGCGCAAGAGTCCGGAGCGCTTGGCACACACCTGCACCAGCTGTTTCAGCGAAGCTTCGCGGTGGCAAAGGAAGTTCGGTCATCCACCGAAATCGGCGCGCACTCGGTGTCCATGGCGGCGGCGGCAGTTCGGCTCGCGCGCCGCATCTTTGACGACATCAGCAAAAGCAGCGTGCTCTTCATCGGCGCCGGCGAAATGATCGAGCTCTGCGCCACGCACTTCGCGGCTCAGCATCCCAAACGCGTGGTCATCGCCAACCGCACCGCCGAGCGCGCCGACCGGCTCGCGCAGCAGTTCGGCGCTGAAACCATGCGGCTTGCCGATCTGCCCACCCGGCTTGAAGAATTCGATATCGTGGTGTCCTGCACCGCCAGCACGCTGCCCATCGTCGGGCTGGGCATGGTCGAGCGGGCCTCCAAGGCGCGTCGCAGGCGGCCAATCTTTATGGTTGATCTGGCGGTTCCGTGAGATGTCGAAGCCGAAGTCTCGCGGCTGTCCGACGTCTATCTGTACACGGTCGATGATCTTGGCCGCCATGTCGATGCGGGCAAGGAAAGCCGCCGTGCGGCGGTCGCCCAGGCCGAGGCCATCATCGAAACCCGGGTCGACGCCTTCATGCAATGGATGAGCTCGCGCGCGGTGGTCCCTGCCATCCGCTCACTTCATCAACGCGGCGAGGCACTCAAGGCGGCCGAGCTTGAGCGCGCGCGCCGCCTGCTGGCGGGCGGCCAGTCGCCCGAACAGGTGCTTGAAGCGCTTGCCCACGCGCTCACCAGCAAGTTCCTGCATGGCCCCACCCGCCTGCTCCATGGCCACGGCGACGACCGCGACCGGATGCTGCACCTCGTGGATCATCTGCTGCCTGATCGCGCAAGCGCAGGCAGCGACAGCACCGACCCGCAGCACTGAGCTTGCAGCCGCCTGCCAGGTGGGCGGCGTACCATGGATGCCATGAACGATTCCATGCGAGCCCGCCTCGAGCGGCTGGAGCCTCGGTTGGCCGAGGTCAACGCGCGCCTGTCGGGCCCCGACGCGGCACGCGACCTGACCGAGTTCCGGCGCCTCACGCGCGAGCACGCCGAGCTCACCCAGCTGCTTGAGCGCTTTGAGGCCTACCTGCACGCCGAAGCCGATCTGGCTACCGCACGCCAGATGCGCGATGACCCGGAAATGCGCGAGTTCGCCGACTCCGAGGCCGGCGCGGCGGGCGCCCGCATGGCCGCCGAACTCGACAAGCTGCAGCGGCTGCTGCTTCCGCGCGATCCCAACGATGAGCGCGACGTGCTGCTCGAAATTCGGGCGGGCACGGGTGGCGACGAGAGCGCGCTGTTCGCGGGCGACCTGCTGCGCATGTATCTGCGCTATGCCGAGCGCACGCGCTGGCAGACTGAAATCCTGTCGGCCAATGCATCCGAACTGGGCGGATACCGTGAGGTGATCGTTCGGATCGCGGGCGATGCCGTGTATTCCCGGCTCAAGTTTGAATCGGGTGGCCACCGGGTCCAGCGCGTCCCGGAAACCGAAGCGCAGGGCCGTATCCACACCTCGGCCTGCACCGTGGCGGTCATGGCCGAAGCCGACGAGGTCGGCGAAATCGACATCGACCCCTCCGAACTGCGAATCGACGTATTCCGAGCCTCGGGCGCAGGCGGCCAGCACGTGAACAAAACCGAGTCGGCGGTTCGCATCACCCATCTGCCCACCGGGCTGGTGGCGGAATGCCAGGACGACCGCTCCCAGCACCGCAATCGCGACCGCGCCATGAAGGTTTTGGCGGCAAGGCTGAAAGACCGGCAGATGCGTGAGGCGCAGGCCCGCGAGGCCGCGCATCGGAAATCCCTGATCGGTTCTGGCGACCGCTCCGAGCGCATCCGCACCTACAATTTCCCGCAGGGCCGCATCACCGATCATCGGATCAATCTGACCCTCTACAAGCTGCAGCAGGTGGTCGATGGTGATCTGGATGAGCTGCTGGATGCGCTCGCCACCGCGCACCAAGCTGAGCTGTTGCAGGCGCTGGCCGAAGCGGCCTGAGGCTGCGCCGTGAGTAGCCTCTCCCCCGACGCGCTGGTCGCGGCAAGCCGGCTACCGCGAGCCGAAGCGCGCCGCCTGCTCGAGCACGCAAGCGGCAGGCGCCGGGAGTGGCTTATGGCGCATGGCGACGAGCCTGTAGACACCACGGTATGCGAGCGCTTCCTTACTCTTGAAGAACGGCGTGTCAACGGCGAGCCGATGGCTTACCTCTGTGGCGAGCGCGAATTCCATGGGCTCGCACTGCGCATCGATTCGGCCGTGCTAATTCCACGCCCCGAAACCGAACTGCTGGTTGATGAGGCCCGCAGGCTGGCGCCGCATGGCGCCATGGTGCTCGACCTGGGCACCGGCAGCGGCGCGATCGCGATTGCGCTTGCCACACAAAGAGTCGACCTGAGCCTGGTGGCAACCGACCGCTCCGCACCCGCGCTCGCCGTCGCACACCAGAACGCTTTGCATCACGGCATCAGCCCCCAGCGGCTCGCGCTTCGAGAGGGGCACTGGTGGCAGGCGGTTGGCTCGGCCGAGCGCTTCGACCTGATCGTCTCAAACCCGCCCTACATCGCCGACACCGATCCGCATCTGGTCGAGGGCGATCTCCGATTCGAGCCCATCACCGCACTCGCCTCCGGTCCCGACGGGCTGAATGCGCTTCGCGAAATTGCAATGGGGGCGCCCGCGCACCTCGCCTCTGCGGGCTGGCTGGCGGTCGAGCATGGCTGGAATCAGGGCGCCGCTGTGCGTGCGCTTTTTACCCAGGCTGGGTTGGCCGATGTGCGAACGCGACGCGATCTTGCCGGCCATGAGCGGGTCACGCTCGGGTGCGCACCCTGAATCTCCCCCAGGCCGTGCGTGGTATAACTTGCCGCTCTACACTTCAGTTTTTGGTGGATGCGCTGCGTCGTGCGGTTTCCCGCACCGGCTGCCGGTTCCAGACCGGTCGCATCCATGGTTCGGCGAATCCCGCCATCTCCGATCAAGAGGCCCCTGAATGGAAGCACGTGAGTTCATTGAAAAGACCGTCACCGACAATCCGGTGGTCCTGTTCATGAAGGGTACCGCCCAGTTCCCGCAATGCGGTTTCTCCGGACGCGCGATCCAGATTTTGAAGTCGTGCGGCGTGCGCAACCTTGTCACCGTGAACGTGCTGGAAGACGACGAAGTTCGCCAGGCGATCAAGGATTTCTCGAGCTGGCCCACCATTCCTCAGCTGTACATTCAGGGCGAGTTCGTGGGTGGCTCAGACATCATGGCTGAGATGTTCCAGTCGGGCGAGCTGCAGAAGATCGTGCCTGCCGAGTCACAGCAAGACTGAACCCCGCCCAAAGCAGAGGCGGCGCGCCGATCGCGCCGCCCTGCCGCGCTCACACCAGCGAGCGCTCCAGCCGGTCGAGTGTTTCATAGGCCGGCAGCACATTTGCAACACTTGCATTCGGCTCGCGGCCGTCGCGGATTGCCGCAAAAAACTCGCGGTCCTGCAACTCAATGCCGTTGGTGGACACATCGACCTTGCTGACGTCGATGGGGTTTTCTCGACCATCCACCAGATCGTCATAACGGGCAATAAACGTACCCTTGTCGCAGATGTAGCGGAAAAACGTGCCCAGCGGTCCATCGTTGTTGAATGACAGCGACAAGGTGCAGAGGGCACCGCCCGCCACCTTCAGCTGAATCGACATGTCCATTGCAATGCCCAGCTCGGGATGGATCGGCCCCTGCATGGCGCGCGCGTGCGCGGCCACTTCGCCGGTCTGGTACTGGAACAGATCGACCGTGTGGGCAGCATGGTGCCAAAGCAGATGGTCGGTCCAGCTGCGGGGCTGCCCCAGCGCATTCATGTTGGT
>VGHA01000061.1 GCA_016868375.1 Betaproteobacteria bacterium
CCGGCAACCAGGTCCATGGCACCACCCATTCCCTTGACCATCTTGCCGGGAATCATCCAGTTGGCAAGATCGCCGCCTTCGCTGACCTGCATGGCGCCAAGAATTGCGATATCGATCTTGCCGCCTCGGATCATGGAAAACGAATCGGCTGACGAAAAGATCGATGAGCCTGGCAGGGGGGTCACCGTTTGCTTGCCGGCGTTGATCATGTCGGCATCCACCTCGTCTTCGGTCGGAAATGGCCCGATGCCGAGCAGTCCGTTTTCCGACTGCAGCCACACATCCATATCGCGAGGCACATGGTTGGCAACCAGCGTCGGCAAACCAATGCCGAGGTTTACGTAGTAGCCATTGCGAAGCTCGCGCGCAGCACGCGCGGCCATCTGGTCTCGGGTCCAGGGCATGGTCAGATCTCCTTTAGCGCTCGGCGCGTACGGTGCGCTGCTCGATCCGCTTTTCAGGCGTTGGGTTCAGCACGATTCGGTCGATGTAGATGCCGGGCAGGTGGACCGCGTCGGGGTCGATTTCACCGTTGGCTACAACCTGCTCAACCTCTGCGATGGTGATCCGCCCCGCCATCGCGACGTTGGGATTGAAGTTGCGTGCGGTGCGCCGAAATACCAGGTTACCTGCGCGGTCTGCCATCCAGGCTTTTACCAGCGACACATCGGGAACCAGGGCGCGCTCCATCAGGTAGGTCTTGCCGTTGAAGTCGCGCGTTTCCTTGCCTTCGGCCACGATGGTGCCGACCCCGGTGGGTGTGAAGAAGGCGGGGATGCCAGCGCCACCTGCACGGAGCTTTTCCGCGAGCGTGCCCTGAGGGGTGAACTCAAGCTCGAGTTCGCCGGCCAGATACTGGCGCTCAAACTCTTTGTTTTCGCCGACGTACGACGCGATCATCTTACGGATTTGCCGGGTGGCAAGCAGCAGTCCAAGGCCAAAGCCATCGACGCCGGCATTGTTGGAAATGCAGGTGAGGTTGCGCACGCCCGAGTCTCTGAGCGCGGCGATCAGGGCTTCTGGAATGCCGCAGAGGCCGAATCCGCCCACGGCGATCATCTGTCCATCTTTGACGACATCGGCCAGCGCGGCGCTTGCGCTCGGGAAGACTTTGCTCATGGAAACCCCGTGAAATCAGTGCATGATTCGAATTATATGTCCCGCTTCGACGATCACCACGCGCATGGCCATGATGACCGACACCCAGGACATGGCCGTCGCACGATACCGTCACGGGGACTGGGCGTTGCCTGCCTGATCGTTCTGGGCTTCAGCGCGCTCGAAATCGTCGTTGGCCTCACGAGCGGCTCGCTGGCGCTCACCTCCGATGGCCTGCACATGCTGACCGATGCGCTGGCGCTGGGCCTTGCCTGGGGCGCGCAGTGGGTTGCGCGGCGTCCGCCAGACGCCCAGCTCACGTTCGGCTACGAGCGGGCAGAGTCGCTGGCCGCCTTCGTCAACGCACTGACCTATCTCGGTCTGCTGGGCTGGATCGTGGTTGAGGCGATCGATCGCTTCCGGGTGCCGCATCCGCTGGACGCCAGTCTCGCGCTGCCGGTTGCGGTGGTCGGGCTGCTGGTCAACATCGCAGTCTGGTGGGCGCTGCACCGGGATGGTGATGACTTGAATGTGAGAGGGGCGCTGCTGCACGTGCTTGGCGATCTGGCCGGTTCGGCCATCGCCATCACCGCGATCGTGGTGGCTGCCACGACCGGGTGGACGTTCGTTGACCCGTTGCTCACCCTTGCAATGTCGCTTCTGCTGCTGATCTCCACGGTCCGGCTGCTTCGGGACAGTGCCCGGGTTTTGATGAACGCCACACCGCCGGGTCTGGATCTCGCGGCACTCTCATCAGCCCTGGCAGCACTACCGGGGGTCACTGACGTGCATGATCTCCATGTCTGGAACATCAGCAGCGGTCAGCCGGCCTTGGCCGCCCATTTGCGCCTGGTTGACGGCGCTGACTGGGTGGCCGTGCTGGAGGCGGCGCGATCGATGCTATCGACCGATTTCAGTGTTCAGCATGTCACTTTGCAGCCTGAGTTCGCCAAGCCGATATAATCCGGTGGTTCCGGCTGCCCTCCATGACCAAATTCGTGTTTGTTACAGGCGGTGTTGTCTCCTCGCTAGGCAAGGGGATCGCCGCTGCGTCAATTGCCGCGCTCCTTGAGTCGCGCGGTGTCCGCGTCACCCTTCTAAAACTCGATCCCTATATCAATGTTGATCCGGGCACGATGAGCCCGTTTCAGCACGGTGAGGTTTTCGTCACGGAAGACGGTGCGGAAACCGATCTCGACCTCGGCCACTACGAGCGGTTTGTGACCGCCCGAATGCGCCGTCACAACAACTTCACCACGGGCCAAATTTACGACTCGGTCATCCGCAAAGAGCGGCGGGGCGAGTATCTGGGCCGCACGGTGCAGGTCATTCCGCACATCACCAACGAAATCCAGGCCTTTATCGAGCGCGGTGCAGGCGTTGGCACCGCCGATGCAGCCGAGGTGGCCATCGTTGAAATTGGTGGCACCGTGGGTGACATCGAGTCGCTGCCCTTTCTTGAGGCGGTGCGCCAGATGAGCCTCAAGCTTGGTCGCGGATCCAGCGCCTTCGTCCATCTGACGCTGGTCCCGTTCATTGCGTCAGCAGGCGAACTGAAAACCAAGCCCACCCAGCACTCAGTTCAGAAGCTGCGCGAAATCGGCATTCAGGCCGATATGTTGCTCTGCCGCGCCGATCGCCCCATTCCTGATGACGAGCGCGCCAAGATTTCGCTGTTCTCGAATGTCGCGCTCGAATCGGTGATTTCGGTCTGGGATGCCACCAGCATCTACAAGATTCCCCGCATGCTGTACGAGCAGGGCGTTGACCGGCTGCTGGTCGAGCATCTGCGGCTCAATGCCCGGCCTGCCGATCTCAGCGTCTGGGATCGGTTGGTGCATTCGCTCGAAAATCCCACCCGCGAAGTCAGAATCGCAATGGTCGGCAAGTATGTTGACCTCACCGAGTCCTACAAGTCGCTCACTGAAGCACTGATCCATGCTGGCATCCACACCGACAGCAAGGTGCACATCGAATACATCGACTCCGAGCGCATCGAGGCTGAGGGCGTCGGTTCACTGCTGGCTGGATTTGACGCAATCCTGGTGCCTGGCGGGTTCGGTCGCCGGGGGGTCGAAGGAAAAATCGCGGCCATCCGGCATGCGCGGGAATCTGGCATCCCTTACCTGGGCATCTGCCTGGGCATGCAGCTGGCGGTCATTGAATTTGCGCGCAGTGTGTGCGGCCTGGCGGGCGCCAACAGCACTGAATTTGGTTCGGCATGCGCCCATCCGGTGGTCGGGTTGATCACCGAATGGATGGATCGCGATGGGCAGGTTGAGCGTCGCGACAACGCTTCCGATCTGGGGGGCACCATGCGCCTTGGCGCGCAGCGCTGCCCGGTCACGGGCGCAACGCTGGCCTCACAAATTTATGGCGAATCGGTCAATGAACGGCACCGCCATCGCTATGAGGTCAACAACCATTACGTGGCGCAGCTCGAAGCGGCTGGCCTCAGGGTATCGGCGCGTACGCCCTCCGAATCGCTCACCGAAATCGTTGAGCTGCCCCAGACTGGGGGCCCGTCGCATCCCTGGTTCCTGGCTGTGCAGTTCCATCCGGAATTCACGTCCACGCCGCGCGAAGGGCATCCGCTGTTCATTTCGTACGTGCGCGCGGCCATCGAGCAGTCGCAGCGCGCGCGCTCGGCTCGCGCCGCATGAACCGGTCGCATCGCCTGTCCGGCGCTTTCATGGTTCGGTGGCCCAGCCTATGAAGCTCTGCGGCTTTGAGGTGGGGCTCGATCGACCCTTATTCCTGATTGCCGGGCCCTGCGTGATCGAGTCACGCCAGATGGCGTTTGACACGGCAGGCCAGCTGATTGAAATCACGGCCCGTCTGGGCATTCCCTTTATCTACAAATCCTCGTTCGACAAAGCCAATCGCAGTTCAGGCTCGTCGTTTCGTGGCCCCGGCATCGATCAGGGCCTGGCCATCCTGTCCGATGTCCGCCGCGAACTGGGCGTGCCGGTACTCACCGATGTCCACGATGCGGGGCAGGTTCACGAGGTTGCCGCGGCGGTCGATGTGCTGCAGACGCCGGCCTTTCTGGCCCGGCAAACCGACTTCATCCGAGCGGTGGCGTCGGCCGGGCGGCCGGTCAACATCAAGAAGGCGCAATTCCTGGCTCCGCACGACATGAAGCATGTCGTTGACAAGGCACGCGCTGCGGCCATCGAAGCAGCTGGTGGTGACCCCGCAGCAGGCGACACCCTCATGGTCTGCGAGCGCGGTGCCAGTTTCGGATACAACAATCTGGTGTCGGATATGCGCTCGCTCGCGATCATGCGCGAGACCGGTTGTCCGGTGGTGTTTGATGCCACGCATTCGGTTCAACTGCCCGGTGGACAGGGCACCTCGTCGGGCGGCCAGCGCGAGTTCGTTCCTGTCCTTGCACGCGCAGCGGTCGCAAGCGGCATCGCTGGCATCTTTATGGAAACGCATCTCGATCCGTCGCGTGCGCTCTCAGACGGGCCGAATGCCTGGCCGCTCCGAAAGCTGGCGTCACTGCTTCAGGTGCTGGTCGAGATCGACCGCGCGGTCAAGCGATGCGGTTTTGCCGAGCAGGCGCTCTAGACGCTCATACAAAGAACACAGGAGACATCCCATGGCGGCTTATGTGATCACCGACATCAAGGTGAGCGATGTCGAGAAATACAAGGGCTATCAGGCGCTGACGCCCGGCGCGATCGCCGCTGCTGGCGGCGAGTTCCTGGCGAGAGGCGGCCGCACCGAAGTTCTCGAGGGCGACGCCGAGCCAGGCCGGGTTGTGGTGCTGCGCTTTGACAGCATGGAGGCTGCGCGCGCGTTTTATCACTCGGCGGGTTACGTTGCTGCGCGCGCCGCGCGGGCCGGTGCCACCGAGCGTTTCAACATGTTCATCGTCGAAGGTATCTGAATGAGTGCGATCGTTGACATCATTGGCCGCGAGATCATCGATTCGCGCGGCAATCCCACGGTCGAATGCGATGTGCTGCTCGAGTCAGGCGTCATGGGCCGTGCCGCGGTGCCGTCGGGTGCATCCACCGGCTCGCGCGAGGCCATTGAATTGCGCGATGGCGATGCTGGCCGTTTTCTTGGCAAAGGCGTGCTGCGCGCGGTCGAACACGTCAACACAGAAATCTGTGAAGCCCTGATCGGTCTAGATGCTTCAGAGCAGGCCTGGATCGATCGCACGCTGATCGAGCTTGACGGCACCGAGAACAAAGAGCGTCTGGGTGCCAATGCGATGCTGGCGGTATCGATGGCCGTTGCGCGCGCGGCGGCCGAGCAGTCAGGCCTGCCGCTTTATCGCTACTTCGGTGGCTCGGGCTCAATGGCTCTGCCGGTGCCGATGATGAACGTCATCAATGGCGGTGCGCACGCCAACAACAATCTCGACCTTCAGGAATTCATGATCCTGCCGGTGGGGGCGCCATCCTTTCGCGAGGCGCTCCGGTATGGCGCCGAAGTGTTCCATGCGCTCAAGAAGCTTCTCCATCATCAGGGCCTGTCCACCGCCGTGGGTGACGAGGGCGGCTTTGCGCCCAGTGTCGAGAACCATGAAGCGGCGATCAAGCTCATCCTTGAGGCGATCACGAAAGCGGGCTACGAGCCTGGCAGCCAGATCGCGCTGGGCCTTGATTGCGCCAGCTCCGAATTTTTCCGCGATGGGCGTTATCACCTGTCTGGCGAAGGCCTGTTGCTGTCAGCGGGTGAATTCACCGATCTGCTGGCCACCTGGTGCGATCGGTATCCCATCGTTTCCATTGAGGATGGCATGGCGGAAAATGACTGGGACGGCTGGAAACTGCTGACCCAGCGGCTGGGGGATAAGGTGCAGCTGGTGGGTGATGACCTGTTTGTGACCAATACCCGCATCTTGCAGCGTGGCATCGATGAAGGGGTGGCCAACTCCATCCTGATCAAGATCAACCAGATTGGCACGCTCACCGAAACCTTCGCTGCCATCGAGCTTGCAAAACGCAGCAACTACACTGCGGTGGTGTCGCATCGGTCGGGCGAAACCGAAGACACGACCATCGCTGATATTGCGGTGGCCACCAATGCCCTGCAGATCAAAACCGGTTCAATGAGCCGAACCGACCGAATCGCCAAGTACAACCAGCTGCTGCGAATTGAGGAAGACCTCGGCGAAACCGCGGTGTATCCTGGACAGTCTGCGTTTTACAACCTGCGCAGGGGCCGACGCTAAGTCGCTTAAGGGTTCATTGTGCGCACGCTCGCTTTCGTCCTGCTGTCACTTCTGCTGCTGATCCAGTACCCGCTCTGGCTTGGTAAAGGGGGATGGTTTCGCGTGTGGGAACTCGAAAGCGAACTTCAGGCGCAGCGCACGGTCAATGATCAGCGCCGCATGCGAAACGCAGCACTCGAGGCGCAGGTGCGTGATCTGCGCACCGGCAGTGATGCGGTCGAAGAAATCGCACGAGCCGAGCTGGGCATGTTGCGCAAGGGCGAAATTTTCGTGCAGATCAGCGAGCCCTCCCGAGGGGAAAGCGCGTCGCCTTCGTTTGACGCCGAGGTTCGTACCGCCTCGTTTGCCCGCCGACCTTAGCCTGGGATGGTTCGGGCACTGACGCGGCGGTCAGTGCCTGCGATCGGGGTCGGTGCCGCTGACGGTATCGCGAAACAGCGCGGCGCAGTCGACTGCATCGAACCGGTAGGCCTGGTTGCAGAAGTCGCACCGAACCTCGACCGGGTCCCGCTCAGACAGGATATCGGCCACCTCAGCGGTTCCCAGCATCTTTAGCATGCCAGCCACTTTGGCGCGTGAGCAGCCACAGCCGAAGTGAAGCTTGCGGGGCTCGAACGCCCGTAGGGTCTCATCCCAGAAAAGTCTTGATAGCAGGGCTTCTGAGTCCAACGACAGCAATTCAGACCGCGAGAGTGTTCCGGCCAGCACTTCCATCCGGTTCCAGGCATCGGGGTCAGTCGCTGCGGCATCCCGGCCGCCCTCAAGCGGCAGCTGTTGCAGCAGCAGACCGCAGGCCCGTCCTGAGTCGGCGGCCAGCCACAAACGGGTTGGCAACTGCTCGGAGCGTTGCATGTAGTGCTCAAGCACCTCCGCAACCGTGTCGCCCTCGAACGGGACGATGCCCTGCCAGGGCTGCCGCGATTCGTGACGGATTCTGGGGTCGAGCGTGACGGCAAACCGACCGCTACCGCCCTGGTTGACCAGATGATTGAGCGTTGCACCGTCGGCAATGGACGCTCCCTCCCGGACCTTGACGGTGGCCCGCAGCCGTCCATCGGACTGATAGTCGACCACCATCAGCGCAATGGGGCCGTCGCCATGAATCTGCAAGATCAGCGAGCCATCAAATTTAAGGGTGGCACCGAGCAGCACCGCTGCGGCCGCCAGTTCCCCGAGGGTATCGAGCGCAACCTTGGGGAGATCCTGCCTTGATGCAATCTCGCGCCAGCAGTGATCGAGAGACGTGATTTCCCCGCGCACTGCCGTGCCGTCGAGCATGAACCTGCGAACGATGTCCTGGTCCAATCGAGTGCTTCAACCGACCCGAGCCAGCTTCGAGCGAAACAGCTTGGCACGCTCCATGTAGACGCGGGCGCCGTAGCGCAGCTTTTCCAGATCATCATCGGTGAGCGTACGGACGATTTTTCCGGGAGAGCCCAGGACCATGCTTCGGTCGGGAATTTCCTTGCCTTCGGTGACCAGTGCGCCCGCGCCGATCAGGCAGTCGCGCCCAATCTTGGCGCCATTGAGGATGACGGCCTGAATGCCGATCAGCGAACCGCTGCCGATCGTGCAGCCGTGCAGCATCACCTGGTGGCCAACGGTGACGTGTTCGGCGATATCAAGCTGCAAGCCTGTGTCGGTGTGAAGCACCGAGTTGTCCTGCACATTGGAGCCCTGGCCGATACGAATCAGGTCATTGTCGCCACGGATCGTGACGTTGAACCACACGCTTGCCAGCGCGGCGATTTCGACCCGACCGATCACATCAGCCGATTCAGCGACCCAGGCGTCGGGATGTACCACGGGCGTATGGTCGCCCAGCCGGTAGATGGCCATTGAAGAGCTCCGTTCAAAACGCGCATTTTAAGCGATGGCCCCGCGTGGTGCCCGGTGACCGTGCCGTGCATTGACTTCGCTGCGCCGCGGGAACTGCAGGGAAGGAAGTCGATCCTCCCTATAATCGCGCCGCATATGAGCAACGCAGAAGACATTGAGTCCGTCGCGGCTTACCGACCGAAGGTGGTGCCGCAGTCGCTTTTCATGTCGGTGCGTGGTCTGCGTCTCCATGTCCGTCACTGGCAGTCTGCCGGGCCGGTTCGGCATCACGCGGTCTTGCTGCACGGCTGGATGGATTCGTCGGTCTCGTTCCAGTTTGTGGTCGATCAGCTCGGCCCTGGCTGGTCACTGCATGCACCCGATTGGCGTGGCCTCGGGCTGTCTGAACGGCCCGACGCCGATTGTTACTGGTTCCCAGACTACCTTGCCGATCTTGAGGCGGTGCTTGACCACCTCGCGCCAGGCCGCGCTGTCGATTTGGTGGCGCACAGCATGGGGGGCAATATCGCGATACTTTACGCAGGCGTGCGTCCCGACAGGGTTCGTCGCATCGTCAATCTGGAAGGCGTCGGCATGCGTTCGGCCCGCCCGCGCGAAGCGCCGGCCCGCTATGCCGCCTGGCTGGATCAGATCCGCCAGGGCCGCAGCCTGCGCAGCTATCCGTCCCGGCTCGCGCTTGCCCGCAGGCTGTGCCAGGACAATCCCCGGTTGTCAGCGGACAAGGCGCTGTTCATTGCCGAGCACTGGGCCCGGCAGTCCGAAGACGGCAGTTTCGAGATTCTTGGCGATCCAGCACACAAGTTACCCAACCCGGTGCTGTATCGTTTGAGCGAGGCGCTGGCCTGCTGGCGGCAGGTGACCGCTGACGTGCTCTGGGTCATGTCAGAGCACCCCTCGCGTGGCATGGGCTTCGCGCTTCAGCCTGCGTATCAGCGGCGTCTGGCGGCCATTCGCTCGCTGGAACGAACCACGGTGGCGGGCGCCGGGCACATGATGCATCATGACCAGCCTGCCGCAGTCGCGGCACTTATCCGGGATTTTCTGCAACGATGAGTTTTCGTCCCGATCCTTGGGCGTGCAACGCCGATCTGCATTGCCACTCCAACATGTCCGATGGCGTGCTCGAACCCGCTGCGCTGGCTGATCGGGCTGCGGACAACGGTGTTGAACTGTTTTCGCTCACGGACCACGACGAAGTCTGCGGCCAGCAGCAGGCGGCGGATGCGGCCCGGGCCCGTGGTCTTCAGTACGTCGGTGGCGTTGAAATCTCGGTCTCCTGGGGAGGGGAAACGGTTCACGTGGTGGGGCTTCGGATCGATTGGACAGATCCCTCGCTCTGCGCGGGGCTTGCGCGTACCCGCGCCGGCCGAGACACCCGAGCGCGCGAAATCGCCCGACTGCTTGAGATCGCCGGCGTCCCGGATGCCTGGGCTGGTGCGCTTCGCCACGTGGGCAATCCGGCCCTGATCTCGCGCACCCACTTTGCGCGTCACATCGTTGAATGTGGTCTGTGTGACGACGTGGGCGAGGTGTTTCGAAAGTATCTGGTTGAAGGCAAGCCCGGCTATGTCGAACATCGATGGGCGCGCCTGACCGAAGCGATCGAGTGGATCCGCGGGGCAGGGGGCGTGGCGGTGCTGGCACACCCGGGCCGCTATCGGTTCAACGACACTGCGCTCTGGGCACTCGTCTCCGAGTTCAAGGCCGCAGGCGGCGAGGCCATCGAGGTGGTGTGCGGCAGCCACACTCGCGATCAGTTTCGGCGGTTTGCCAAAGTGGCGCTCGAGGCAGGCCTGGCGGCCTCACGGGGTGCCGATTTCCATTCGCCAGGAGAGCGCCATACCGAACTGGGGCAGTTGCCACTGCTACCCGACTCAGTGATACCGGTCTGGCGCGACTGGCCCGAGTTTCTGAGCCGGCAGGCGGCCTGATCAGGATCGGGGCGCTTACGCGCCAATTCCGATTCAGCTCGGTGTTTGCATCAAGTCTGGTCGCCGATGACCCGTATTCTGTCGCTACACCCTGACAACCCCCAGGCGCGCCTGCTGCGTCAGGCTGCCGAGTCGCTGCAGGCGGGCGGAATCGTGGCCACGCCCACCGACGCATGCCACGCGCTGGTCTGGCAGATCGGCGACCGGGACGCGCTGGAGCGGGTGCGGCAGATCCGTGCGCTTGATGCCCGTCATCTCATGACGCTGCTGTGCCTCGATCTGTCACAGCTCTCGATCTATGCGGCAATCGACACCCGCCAGTTCAGATTCCTGAAAGAGTGGACGCCGGGTCCCTACACCTTCGTCTTGCCGGCAACGCGCGAGGTGCCCAAGCGGCTGCTGCATCCGTCTCGACGAACACTCGGTGTGCGGGTGCCACAAACGCCCCTGTTGCGGGGGTTGCTTGAGGCGGTGGGCGAGCCCCTGCTTGGCACAACGCTTCAGCTGCCGGGCGACGAGCAGGCACTTTCCGAGTCAGACGAGATAGTCGAACGGCTCGGCGGTCGCATCGATCTGGTGCTCGAAGGCGGGCGTGTCGGGCTGGAACCGACCACTGTGGTTGATCTCACCGGCGACCAGCCGCTGGTCGTCCGGTTCGGCTGCGGTCCCGTGGAAGCGATGCTGGGGCAGGGGCGCTGACAGGCAAATCAGCCTGCACTGATAAACTCCGGCGCATGAATCTGAGCCTGCCGCAGTTGATTGCGGTCTATGCAATCCCGGTCGTGCTCGCCATCACGCTGCACGAAGCTGCGCACGCCTGGCTGGCCGCGAGGCTGGGCGACCCCACCGCTCGTCTGCAGGGACGCGTATCAGCCAATCCGCTTCGCCACGTTGATCTGGTGGGAACGCTGCTGGTGCCCGCGGCGATATTGCTGCTTGGCAAGGCATTAGGCGCGGGCGGCCTGTTGTTCGGCTGGGCGAAGCCGGTGCCGGTTGACGCGTCGGCATTTCGTTCACCCCGCCGTGACCTGGGGCTGGTGGCCGCCGCGGGGCCGGGCGCAAATCTGCTGATGGCGCTGGCCTGGGCGGTCATGCTCAAAGTGTTGATCCTTATGGCGGTGCGGGTGGAATTTTTGTTGCTGATGGCGCAGGCGGGCATTTTGTGCAACCTTGGGCTTGCCGCGCTCAACCTGCTTCCGATTCCGCCGCTCGACGGTGGCCGGATCATCGCAAGCGTGCTGCCCTTGCGGGCGGCAATCCTCTGGTATCGGCTCGAGCGCTTCGGTCTCCTGATTGTGCTCGCGCTGCTGGCCACCGGTCTTCTGGGTGCGGTCATCACACCCACGATCGGTTTTGGCGTTGACCTGATTTCCTGGCTCTTCAACCTGGCGGACTGAAAATGTTTCCAGAACGTGTCGTCTCGGGCATGCGCCCAACCGGCGCGCTGCACCTCGGTCACTACCACGGGGCTCTGAAAAACTGGGTGCGGCTTCAATCCGAGTATCCCTGTCTGTTTTTCGTTGCCGATTGGCATGCGCTTACCACGCACTACGATTCCCCCGAGGTCATCGGCAACAATATCTGGGAGATGGTGATCGATTGGCTGGCAGCGGGCATTGACCCCCAGCAGTCGACGCTTTTCATTCAGTCGCGGGTGCCCGAGCATGCGGAACTGCATCTGCTGCTGTCGATGAGCACGCCGCTTGGCTGGCTGGAGCGCGTGCCGGCCTACAAGGATCAGCAGGAGAAGCTGTCCGATCGCGATCTCGCCACCTACGGTTTCCTGGGCTATCCCCTGTTACAGGCCGCTGACATCCTGATGTATCGGGCGGCATTCGTGCCAGTCGGTGAGGATCAGGTGCCGCATATTGAACTCACCCGTGAAATCGCGCGTCGGTTCAATCATCTGTTTGGCCGCGAGCCCGGCTTTGAAGACAAGGCGCGAGAGGCGGTCAAACGGCTGGGCAGCAAGCGCGCCAAGCTCTACCAGGCGTTGCGCACGCGGTTTCAGGAGCAGGGTGACGATGAAGCGCTTCAGCAGGCCCGCGAACTGCTTGATCAGTCGCCGAATCTGAGCCTGGGCGATCGCGAGCGACTGTTCGGATGGCTGGAGGGCAGCCGCAAAATCATTTTGTCCGAGCCGCAGGCACTGCTCACCGAAGCCTCGCGCATGCCTGGCATCGACGGCCAGAAAATGTCCAAGAGCTACGGCAACGCCATTGGAATGCGGGAAGCGCCCGACTCGGTCACCCGCAAGATCCGGACAATGCCAACCGACCCGGCCCGGGTCCGTCGAACCGATCCCGGTGACCCGGGGCGCTGCCCGGTCTGGCAGCTGCATGTTGTGTACTCAGACGACAGCACCCGAGATTGGGTCCGCACCGGCTGCACATCGGCCGGTATTGGATGCCTGGAATGCAAACAGCCAGTCATTGATGCGGTGCTCAAAGAGCAGACGGGGTTTATCGAACGCGCACAACCCTACATCGATGATCCCAGTCTGTTGCGCAACATCATTGCTGACGGTTGTGACCGGGCGCGTAAGCTCGCCCAGGAAACCATGCGCGACGTTCGCGAGGTGATGGGCCTGAGCCATGACTAAAGCGGGTGGCGCGGGCACCCACGGCCCCGCGTTGCCTTCCGAGTGGGTGCTGCGGGGCCTGCACTGGTTGCCCACCGGCGCCCGCACACTCGACTTCGCAAGCGGCACAGGCCGGCATGCCCGCGCTGCCGATCAGCGAGGGCTCAGGGTGACCGCATCCGACCGGGATGCCGCGGCGCTCGAGCAAATTGGAGGCACGGTTCGCTGCATGTGCGCCGACCTCGAGGCAGGTCTCTGGCCGTTCGAGCCCGCCAGCTTTGATGCCGTCATCGTTACCAACTACCTTTACCGGCCGCGGTTTTCTGAGCTTTGCGGGCTGCTGAGCCCGGGTGGTCTGCTGATCTATGAAACCTTTGCGCTCGGCAACGAACGCTATGGACGGCCCAGCAACCCCGACTTCCTGCTGCAGCCCGGTGAGCTGTTTGATCGCTGCCGCGAGGCGGGCCTGGCGGTGCTGGCGTTCGAGGATGGCGTGATCCTCACCGGCCGGCAGGCGCGCGTTCAGCGGATCTTCGCGGTGCGGCCGCCCGTGAATCTGGAAGGCTTCGCGATAGAATGACTGCTTACCTATTTGGAACGTCTACACCATGATCCAGGGCAGCATTGTTGCGATTGTGACGCCGATGCATGAAGACGGAAGCCTCGACCTTGACGGCTACCGCAGGCTGATCGACTGGCACATCGAGCAGAAAACCGCTGCGATCGTGGCGGTTGGCACCACAGGGGAATCCCCCACCGTTGACCATGATGAGCACTGCACCCTGATCCGCGTGGCAGTCGAGCAGGCGGCCGGCCGGGTGCCCGTCATCGCTGGCACGGGCGGCAATTCCACCCGCGAAGCGATCGATCTCACTGAGTACGCGAAAAAGGTTGGCGCGACCGCCTCGCTTCAGGTTGTGCCCTACTACAACAAGCCCACCCAGGAAGGCATGATTCGCCACTTCACTGCGGTGGCCGAGCAGGTGGGCCTGCCTGTCATCCTTTACAACGTTCCAGGCCGCACCGTGGCCGACCTGTCCAACGACAGCGTGCTCCGGTTGGCGCAGGTGCCCGGAATCATCGGTTTGAAAGATGCCACGGGCGACCTTCCCCGGGGCTCTGATCTGCTGGCCCGATTGCCGGCGGGGTTTGGCGTCTACAGTGGCAATGACGACTCGGCGCTCGCGTTGATGGCCATGGGCTCGCATGGCGTCATTTCAGTCACGGCCAATATTGCGCCGGGGCTGATGGCGCGTATGTGTGAGGCAGCGCTGTCGGGCCGTTGGGCGGATGCACTGGTAATCAACCGGCAACTGTTGCCCTTGCACCTGAAACTGTTTGTCGAAGCGAACCCCATTCCGGTCAAGTGGGCCATGGCCGAGCGCGGTCTGATCGGCCCCACGGTTCGGATGCCGCTCACACCGCTGTCGCCCAGCCTTCATGAAACGGTTCGCGCAGCCATGCGCGCGGTAGGAGTCTGACCATGGCGCAGTGGGTGTCCCGAACGTCTGGCAGCCTCGCATCGCTTGCGATGGCTTTTCTGCTGAGTGGTTGCGCCATCAACGAATTCCTCGAGGAAAAGGGCAAGATCGATTACAAGTCGGCGTCCACGGTTCGCCGCAGCACGCTCGAGGTTCCGCCCGATCTGGTCTCCCCGCGCAGCGATGAACGCTTCTCCATGCCGGCTGGCCGAAGCGGCGAGCGCACGCTGTCGTCGTTTGAGCGAGATCGTCAGCAGGTCGCGGCCCGCCCCGCAACCGCCTCGGTGCTGCCCTCGGTACCCGGCATGAGAATCGAGCGCTCTGGCCTGCAGCGCTGGCTGGTCGTTGATGCGCCGCCCGAACGGGTCTGGACGTCGGTGCGCGAGTTCTGGGTCGAAACCGGCTTTACGCTTGAAATCGATAGTCCTGAAACCGGGGTCATCGAAACCAACTGGCTTGAGAATCGCGCGCGCGTACCGCTTGACATCATCCGTCGGACGCTCGGCAAGGTGGTCGATAACCTGTATTCCTCGGGTACCGTTGATAAGTTCCGGACCCGCATCGAGCGGCTGCCCGATGGACGCTCCGAAATCTACGTGACGCATCGCGGCATGGCGGAAGTTGCCACGGGTTCGCAGAGAGACTCGTACAACTGGCAGCGGCGCACACCCGAGCCCGATCTGGAAGCCGAAATGCTGAACCGGCTGATGCTCAGAATCGGCGGCGGGAAACGAAACGAAACGGCTGCTGCAACCGCTGCAACCGCGGCCGCGGCCTCCGCCGCCGCGCCGCGTGATGTCCGGATTTCCGGGCAGGGCACCGATCGCGGCATTGACATCGACGATCCCTTTGACCGTGCCTGGCGACGCGTAGGCCTCGCACTCGATCGCGGCGGTTTCACGGTGGAAGATCGCGACCGCTCCCGAGGCGCTTATTTCGTTCGCTATATCGATGCTGACGAACAGGCCCGCGCTGCGGCACAGCGGCCAGGGTTTTTCTCCCGACTCTTTAGCGGTTCCTCCAAACCGGAACTCAGTCAGCAATACCGGCTGACGATTGCCTCGGCTGGAACGGGAGTCCGCCTCACGATTCAGGACAAGGACGGCAAGCCAACGCCTGATAACGATCGCGCTACGGTTAATCGAATCCTCGACCTGCTCGCCCAGCAGCTGCTGCAATAAAACGTGCTTCGGTGCACGGCCGAAGGCTGGAGAGCGTCAGCGCATGAGATTCGCCAGTCTCGGAAGTGGTAGCGACGGTAATGCGCTGCTAATCGAGAGCCAGGAAGGTGGGCGCACGACCCGTGTGCTCATCGATTGCGGTTTCAGCCTCAAGGAAGCTAACCGCAGGCTGCTATCGGCAGGCATCGAGCCCAAGCAGCTGGATGCGATCCTGGTCACTCACGAGCATAGCGACCATGTCGCGGGCGTGTTTCGCCTCTCCAGTGCACACCGGGTTCCCGCGTGGCTTACCCACGGCACGGCGTCTGCAAGCGTGGGGGATCGCGGCGCTGCGTTCGCTGAGGCTGAGAGCGAACTTCAGAAATCGATCATCCCCGACCAGGCGTTCGAGGTGGGGGGGCTGCGCATTCACCCGGTATCTGTTCCGCACGATGCGCGCGAGCCTGTTCAGTATGTGGTCGATGATGGGCGCGTGAAACTTGGCGTATTGACCGATCTCGGCCATGGCACGGAACACGTTCGGCGCGCCTACTCAGGGCTTGATGCGCTGGTGCTCGAGTGCAACCATGATTCGCAGATGCTCGCTTCGAATGCCCGCTACCCCGAGGTGCTCAAGCGTCGCATCTCCGGACCCTGGGGGCATCTTGCCAATCAGGCCGCTGCAGAACTGTTGGCCTCTCTCGATTCCAGTCGCCTGCGGATCGTGGTGGCCGCGCATCTGAGCCGAAACAACAATTCACCCGAACTGGCGCGCCAGGCGCTGGCCGAGGCGCTTCACACAGAGCCGAATGCAATCGGTGTGGCCGACCAGGACGAGGGTTTTCATTGGGTCGAGGTGTAAGGCTTCACTCGGTACCGGTGTTCCACGAGCCCCGAGCCAGCGGTTCAGCATGCAGCCAGCCTGCCTCTGCCCAAGCGTGAAGCGTTTCAACCAGCGAGGCGTCAGCGATTGCGAGCAACGCGCTGGCCGCGTCGAGCTGCCGGTGATCGGCAAGCTCCCGCAACAGTTGTGCCGAGGTCGGTTGGGGTTGGCTGGCAAGCGTCTCGCCGTTGATGTGAAAGCGATTGCCCCGGTATAGCAGGCGCGTGCGTCGGTCCAGCCGAACACCGTATCGAGACATGGCGGCGACAAAGCGCTTGAAGGGTAATCGTTCGGGCCCTTCAAAGAACACATTGGCCGCAGGCTCGGTCATGAAGCGGCCGATGAAGTCGTTGATTGCCGCGTCCGATGGCCGCCAGGTTTTCGCCCAGTCAAACAGCTGTTGGTGCAAGTCCTTGGGTATGGCAGCGGGGCGTGCTGGCTGCAGTCTCCCGCGGTCACTGTATCGGGGGTCTGCACCGGCAAGTGAGTCAGATGAATCGGCGAGAAACTCGCGCAGAAACTCATGGCGGGAGGGTGCTCTGAAACCGATCGAACCTGTCATGCAGGGGCCTTCTGCAACACCGTCATGGGCCCAGCCGGGTGGCAGATAGAGCATGTCGCCCGGCTCGAGCAGCCATGACTCGGTCGGTGCGAAGCGTTCAAGAATTTTCGATGGGAGTCCCGGCCGCAGCTGGTCGTATCCCGGTGGGGCAATCCGCCATCGACGTCGTCCCCAGAGCTGCACCAGAAACACGTCGTAGGAGTCGAGATGCGGCCCGACGCCGCCCTGATCGGAGGCGAGACTGATCATCAGGTCGTCGATTCGCGCGTCGGGAAGAAACCGAAAGCGCGACATCAATGCATGGGCCCGGTCATCATGCAGGTTCACGCCCTGAACCAGCAGCGTCCACCGGCGACGAGACAAGGGCGGTAACGTCTCTCTGTCGAACGGGCCGTGTTCGAGGCGCCAGCGCCCGCCAAACGAGGTGACCAGGCGCGATTGAACCGCATCCTCTTCGGCGAGCGCGAGCAGCGCCTCAACGTCGCACGGCGGTTTGATATCGGGCAGGGCGGCGCGCACAAGCAGTGGTCGACGTTGCCAGGTATGTCGCAGGAACTCGTCTACACTCAGGCCCCCGAGCGGCGCGTCCCCTAAAGCTTGTCTGCGTGGGGGCCGAGCGGTCGAGGGCAATCTGGCGCGGGCGGTGGCGGGCAAGGGCCTGGTTGGGCGGTTCATGGAGCACCTGGGAGGTTTCAATGTCGTTATCGATTGCTGCAGGATGCTGGGTGACGCTTCGCTATCGCATCAGCGATGCGCAGGGCGAACCCATCGAATCCGGCGAACGCGAGCTTACCTATCTCCATGGCGGTTATGGTGCGGTGCTGCCGGGAATCGAACAGGCGTTGGCGGGGCAGGTTGCCGGCCACGCCGTGGCGCTGGCACTGGAGCCCGACGACGCATTCGGCGACTATGATGCATCGCTCGTTCATCTTGCGCCCCGGGCAGGGTTTCCGGCTGACCTGGAAACCGGGATGGGGTTTCAGAAGGTACCGGGACTGCCTGAACTCGATGGTGACGGCCGGGTGTACATCGCGACCGATTTCACTGACGATACTGTCGTGCTCGACGGCAACCATCCGCTTGCAGGGATGGCGCTGCGATTCGACATCCGGGTAATTTCGGTGGCGCAGGCGAGCGAGGAAGATATCGAACGCGAGCGCCGGATGGCCGACGACAGCGATAACTAGCCGACGCTGGGTTCGGTGAAACCGCCCTGCGCCACCATCTCTGCGAAGACGCCGCCACGGCTCACCAGTTCATCAAACCGGCCTGATTCAATGATGCGGCCACGGTCGACCACCAGAATGCGGTCGGCGTTGGCGACTGTGGACAAACGGTGCGCAATGATCAGGGTGGTCCTGTTGCGACGCACCGCCTCGAGCGCCTCGCGAATCCTGGCTTCAGTCTGCACGTCCAATGCACTGGTTGCTTCATCCAGCAGCAGCAACGGGGCGTCTCGAAGAATCGCCCGCGCGATGGCAAGCCGCTGGCGCTCGCCGCCCGACAGCGAGGCACCGCGCTCGCCGATCACGAAGTCGTAACCGCCGGGTTTGCTTAGGATGAACTCATGCGCCTGTGCCAGTCGCGCGGCGCGCTCGATATCGTCGGCACTGGCGTCGGGTCGACCGACCGCGATGTTCTCGGCAATCGAGCGGTTGAAAAGGCCTGCATCTTGAAACACGACTGCGATCTGTTCGCGCAGCGATGCGAGCGTGACGGATGCGATGTCGATCCCATCGATCAGAATCTGGCCGCTGTCGGGGCTGCGCAGCCGCTGCAGCAGCGAAAGCGTGGTGCTTTTGCCCGCGCCCGTGGCGCCCACCAGTGCAAAGCTTGCGCCTGCGGGAATCTCAAAATCGAGATCGAAGACGCCCTGCTCTGAGCCCGGAAAGCGAAAGCTGACCTGCTCAAAACGGACGCTGCCGGTAACCCGCGGCAGCGGCCTGGCATCAGGCGCCTCGGCCACGGCCTCGCGTGCATCGAGCAGATCAAACAAGCTTGCCAGCGTGGGCAGGCTTTGTGCAATCCGAACCGCGAATCCCGATAGCGCATCAAGCTTGCCGATCAGGAGTCCAGCGAAGCCCACAAACGCAACGATTTCGCCTACGGTGATCTGCTCGCGGGCGACCAGCACCGAGCCCACTGCATACAGGATCACGACGGTGATGGTGGCAGCCGTGCGTGTTAACACCGTGAGCAGGCCCCACCAGGTAAGCACCGGGTATTGCGCCGCGAGCAGCCGGGTCATGATTGCGCGCATGGCCTGCATTTCTGAGGCGAAACGCCCGTAAATCTGCACCACGGTCACGTTACCGATCACGTCGCCCACCCGACCATACACCTCACCATGATGGCGTTCGACCTCAGCCTGTCCGCCGTGGGTGCGCCGCGCGATCGTGAGGTTGGCGACCACGTATACCGACCCCAGCGCAATCAGCAGCGACGCCATCATCGGGTTCATGCTCCAGGCAACCGGCAGCATGACGAGCAGTCCTGCGAGCGCGACGAACTGCTCGCGCAGCAGTGACAGACCATTCCAGAACAGCGCATCGGTCCCCGCAAGAATCGCTCTGACCACCGAGCCCGATCCGCGCTCCGCATGATAGCCCGAAGGCAGCGCAAGCGCCCGCTCATACGCGGCCGCGAGCGCAGCAAGGCGACGACGATGGGCGAGCCGATCTGCCATCACGGCGACAATCACGCCGGCGATGATCCCCGCCATCCCGACCACAGCCCAGAGTGCGATCACGCCGAAAGCGGGGGTGCGTGCTACGAGTGCGTCGACCACTTTGGCAAGCAGGACCTGCTCGATGACCGGTACGGCTGCCAGCGCGAGCCCCGCCGCGATGATCAGCGCAGCCTGCCTGGGCTCAGCGAGGAGCAGCGAGAGCGCGCGCCTGAGGATCCGCGCAGGTGGCAAAGCACGGGCTGCGGCCGGATCTGTGGCGTGGGTGTCAGCCATGGCTTCGAGTCATCCGGCCCGCGTTTGCCACCAGGATGTGAGGTCTGATCACTGATTGGTTTTCGCGAGGATCTGCAGCGATTTGAATCGTCCCTTGCGTTCAAACGGACGCTGCTTGAGGAGCGCTTCTTCAACGCGCTCGGCTACGTCATACGCGTATGAGCCGGTGTAGAACAGGATCTCGCCGCCGGGCTTGACCTGATCGGCGAGCAACAGCGTCATCTCCAGATCGGTGAGCGCGCCATAACGGTCGTTTTCCGCAGTCCGGAATTCACCAACATGAAATAGCGTCACGAAGTCAAAGCGCGGCAGCAGTCGCG